>CBDURI010000331.1:0-3317 GCA_965369435.1 uncultured bacterium | reverse complement strand
ATGTCCCCAACCTCCTGCGCCATCGTGTGCGATGGCGTCCGTGAATGTGGGTACCAGAATACTGAGGGTTTGTTCAAGAAGTTCGTTGGCCCCGCGGCAGCTCTGGGCGCTAGACCTTGGATCGAATCCATTCGAGTAATTGCGGGAGACTCATCGCGCCTGGCTGTCTGGCCACTTCACGCCCGCCCTTGAATACGACCGTGGTGGGGATAGAGCTGATTTGATACCTCTGGCCGAGCTGGCGGTTCGCCTCCGTGTCGACCTTGGCCAACCTGACCTGCGGTTCGAGCTCGGCAGCGGCTTGCTCGAAGAACGGAGCCATCATCTTGCAGGGCGCGCACCACTCGGCCCAAAAGTCCACGACGAGCGGCAGCTCGCTACGGGTCAGGTGTCGATCGAAGCTCTGATCGGTCAGCGCGATGGGATGCCCGGTGAACAGCGCCTTCTTGCACTTGCCGCATCGAGGGTTGTCCCCAAGTCGGGCAGCAGGAATGCGATTGGCGGATTGGCAGTTGGGGCAGACGACGATTGGCGATGCTACGGTCATTTCGAGGCTCAAGGTAAGTCCGCCTGGGCCCTATGGCTAGGGTATCGCGAGCGATTCATGGACCCTGAAAACGGCTGCTTGACGGCCCCCGGGGGTCGGCTCATATTCCGGCCCCTTCAGACAGATAAATACCCATTTTGCAAGAGAATTAGCGCGAGTAACGCATGGCACTGACCGCCGATAGAAAGACCGAGCTGATCGGTCAATTCCGCAACCACGACACGGACACGGGCTCGCCCGAAGTCCAGATCGCCATCTTGAGCGAGCGGATCACCTACCTCACCGATCACTTCAAGACGCACAAGAAGGACCACCACTCCCGCCGAGGGCTGCTGAAGATGGTCAGCCAGCGACGCCGGCTCCTCGACTACGTCCGTTCCCAGGACGTAGAGCGGTACCGTAAGATCATTTCAGAGCTTGGCATTCGGAAGTAAGCTGGGCCCCGGGACGTTGTCCCCTTAGAACGCCGGTTCGTTTGGGTCGGGTCCGGAGTTCGCTCTTCGCTTCGATGGTTTGAGTCGGAACTCAAATCCTGGAATCGGGGACCGAGACCGCTCTCGACGTCGATGCGAACCGCATGCGCGGCCGTGCCGCGCGGAACGGAAGGCAGAGAGAGCAATGATAATTAGAGAATCCGTTAAAGTTGGTGACAAAGAGATCACCATCGAGACGGGCCGTATTGCCAAACAGGCATCCGGCTCGGTGTTGGTGAGCAGTGGCGAGACCATGGTCCTCGTCACTGTCGTTGGAAACAAAGAGGCGAGGCCCGGCGCGCCGTTTTTTCCGCTGACCTGCGACTACGTCGAAAAGACCTACGCTGCCGGCAAGATCCCGGGGGGCTTCTTCAAGCGCGAGGCGAGGCAGCGCGATCATGAGATCCTCACCTGCCGACTGATCGACCGGCCCTGCCGCCCCCTCTTTCCCGACGGCTACATGTGCGAGACACAGGTCATCGCAACCGTGATCAGCGCAGACGGGAGCAATCAGTCCGACGTGCTCGCAATGGTGGGCGCCTCGGCGGCCATTCACATCAGCCCGATTCCCTGGGCAGGACCCATCGCTGGTGTCCGTGTCGCGCGCGTCGAAGGCAAGCTGATCGCGAACCCGACGTACCAGGAACAAAAGGACAGCGACTGCGAGCTGATCGTGGCCGCGTCCAAGGACGCCATCGTCATGGTCGAAGGCGAAGCCAATGAGCTGTCCGAAACGGACCTGATCGCCGCCATCCAATTCGGTCACCAATCGGTGCAAGGTGTCCTCGAGCTCATCGAGAAGATCCGCGAGGCGGTCGGCAAGGAAAAGTGGGCCTTCACGCCGCACACGCGAGACGAGAAGATCGACGCGCGGGTCAAAGAGGTCGGACTCGCGAGGGTCATCGAGGCCTGCAACATCGCGGAGAAGCACCCGCGCTACGGCCGCTTTAGCGAAATCAAAAAGGAAGTCGTGGCCGAGCTGTCGGCGGAGTTCCCGGATCTCGAAGGCGATATCAAGGGTGCCTACGAGGACCTTCGCTACAACACGATGCGCGGGCAAGTGCTCGACGAGAAGCGCCGCGTCGATGGTCGTGACTACAAGACCGTCCGGCCGATCGCGATCGAGGTAGCCTTCCTCCCGCGCGTCCACGGGTCGACGCTGTTTACCCGAGGCGAGACCCAGAGCATCGTCACCGCAACCCTCGGCACGCGTCAGGACGAGCAGAAGATCGACGGCCTGATCGAGGAGTACTGGAAACCGTTCCTCCTTCACTACAACTTCCCACCCTACTCGGTTGGTGAGACGAAGTTCCTCCGTGGCCCCGGTCGTCGAGAGATCGGGCACGGAACCCTCGCGGAGCGCGCGCTTACCAAAGTGTTGCCCTCCCGCGAAGACTTCCCCTACACGATGCGAATCGTTTCGGAAATCACCGAGTCAAACGGCTCGTCGTCCATGGCTACCGTTTGTGGCGGAAGCTTGGCGATGATGGACGCGGGTGTCCCCATCAAGGCGCCGGTCGCTGGTGTGGCGATGGGTCTCATCATGGAAGGTGACAAGTACGCTGTCCTCACGGACATCCTCGGCGACGAGGATCATCTCGGCGACATGGACTTCAAGGTCTGCGGAACCGACAAGGGCATCACCGCCATCCAGATGGACATCAAGATCGCCGGCTTGAAGCAAGAGATCATGCAGGAAGCGCTGGAGCAAGCACGCGACGGCCGCCTGCACATTCTCGAGAAGATGAACGAGATCATGGCGACGCCTCGTCCTGAGCTGTCGAAGTACGCGCCGCGCATCGAGACCCTGAAGGTCAAGCCCGACCAGATTCGTGTGATCATCGGACCGGGCGGCAAGATGATCAAGGCGATCACCGAGCAAACCGGCGCCAAGATCGACATCAGCGACGACGGCACGGTCAGCATCGCATCACCGGACGGTGAAGCCCTCAAGAAAGCTATCGAGATCATCGAAAGCCTCACGCTCGAGCCGGAGATCGGCACCAAGTACAAGGGCATCGTGCGACGCGTCGAGAACTACGGCGCGTTCCTCGAGATCGCGCCTGGCAAAGACGGACTGCTGCACATCACCGACATGGACTGGGGCTTCGTCGAGAACGTCACCTCCGTGATGAACCTCGGCGACGAGGTCGAGGTGATGATCAGCGACATCGACCGCGAGGGTCGCATTCGACTTTCCCGCAAGGCGCTGCTCGAGAAGCCCGAGGGCTACGTCGAGCCTGAACGACGTGAACGCCGTGATGGCGGTGGCCGAGGCGGACGCGATGGCGGACGTG
>CBDURI010000330.1:0-3325 GCA_965369435.1 uncultured bacterium | reverse complement strand
GGAGCTCGAAGCTCAGGAATAAAGCGTCCCCGGCCATAGGGCAGCCACGACGGCACGTTGGGCTCGCTCCCTCTTCCAGTATTCGGATTCGGGATCGAGCACGACGCTGCCGTCGATTAGTTTCTGGAGTGTGGCCTCGACACCACTGGCAAACTTGGCGTCCTGGACGACGATGTTGGCCTCGCTCTCCCAGAAGCTCGCCGTCGCATCGAGGTTGGCCGACCCGATGCTGGTCACCAACCCATCGACCGACACAATCTTGGCATGCACATAGGGGCGGATACGGCCGCCTCGCGCAACGATCATGGGAGACGGTGGCGGAACGAGCTCGTACGCCTCGACGCCCGCCTGCAAGAGGGGCTCCAATTTCGCTTTCACCATGTACTCGAAGAGGGTGCGGTGCAGAGGCGCCGGGAAGAACGTCCCGTCGTCTCGGCGGGCCGCCGCGCTCCCGGTGAGAAGCATGACGCGAACGTCTCTGGCCAAGAGCCGATAGATTGCGCGCTCGAGCGCGGGTACGATCGGGAAGTCGTTGACGATGTAGACGTGGTCCTCGGCCACGTCGAACATCGCCTCGTACATCGCGAGGCCGTTGGTCTCCGCTAGGCCGCGATGCACGACGAGCCGGCCGGCAGCGGAACCGGATGCCTCGAGCTCGGGTAGAACATGCCGATCAGGACGGATCGTCGCCCCGCCCTGTCGATCCCAGGTACGCATGAAGGTCTCTTGCACCTGGCGAACGAGCGGCCCCGACACCTCCACGTGAGCGTCGAGCCACGGAATGGACTCGTGACGCGTGTTATCGTGCACGGGCACCTCGTTGAAGCCCGAGAAGTATTCGTCTCCAGCGTTTCGCCCGGACACGAAGGCCAGCTCGCCATCGATGATCACGAGCTTTCGGTGGTCGCGCTTCTTCAGGCGGAACACATCGACCTGCTTGCGAGACTCGATCGGGTTGACCGCGAGAACCTCGATGTTGTCTTCTTCTCGCAGCGAGAGGATCAGCGGATTGAGGCGGCCGAGGACTTCTTCGTCGGAGTAGAGGGCGTCGACCATGAATCGAACCTTCACGCCGGCGCGTGCGCGCTGAATGAGCTTCACGATCAAGAGCTCGGCGAAATCGCTGGGCCGGACCATGTAGAACTGAACGTGGATCGTCGACGCAGCCTGCTCGAACGCAGCGAAGAGCCGGTGCCGCGCTTTTTCGTTGTCGAGCTCCGCGTGAAACGCGTTGCCCTCGACGAGCTGTGACTCGGTGGTCTGATCGAGGCGCCAGTCGAGTGGGTTGCTGCTTTCGCGGTCGCGCGCGAACTGGGCAGCTTGCTCAGTCTCGGGACCAAACTCGCCGGCAAGTGCACGGCTGACAGCCGTCGACGGCGCCATCACCGTCACCTGCTCCGCGCGGCTGCGCTCCGACTCTTCATCGCGGTCGGCCAGAATCGCCGTAACCGGTACGCCCTTCGCGCGGAGCCTGCGAATGGCGGTCGACGCGAACATGCCGACAAAATCGACGCCCAGACTCCTGAGTTCCTCCTCCTCGGCTGAATAGACGAGGATCGCGCCGGTCGGCAGCCGCTGTTTGAGGATCTCCTCGTGAATGAGCGCGTCGCGGTTCTTCTCGTGGATGTCGAAGTAGACCAGTTCGAAGCCCGCATCGACCAGCGCGTGCAGCGCTTCGATGGTCGACGAACCGGGCGGCGGAGCATCCGGGGGCTCGGAAAGAAACAGCCCCACATACACCAGTACGACCGGCCGGCCGCTGGCAACCTGCAGGAGACGGTGGCCGATCACCTCCGAAACGACCTCTCCCTTGTCGTTGCACACTTTGACCGCGACTCGATGAATGCCTGCCTCCAGCGCACGGGTCATGAGCCGCACTTCGTTGGCGCTACCGATGGGCACTTCGCCTACCACCTCATCGTCGATGTAGAACCGAGCATAGCTGCCCAGCTTGGCGGACACCCCCAAGGTTGCAGCAAGCTCCACGCGTTCACCGGGACTCGTCAGAACATCGCGCTGCACGCCACCCAACAGGCGCCGAAGACTCGGGTTTCGTCCCCAGCGGTCCAACGTTGCCCCGAGGGAACGCGCGGCGGCGTCGAGAATGGGGCGTGTCTCGCCCTCTGCGATCGTGGCTGCGATTCGCCAGACGCGTTCGCCCAAGTCCCGAGGTGCCTCGTCGTCCTTCACCGGGCGCAGTATAGGCTGCTTAGGCGTCTTCGTCGGTGACCACGGCCAGGTACGGCAGATTGCGAAACTTCTGCGCGTAGTCGAGACCGTATCCGACGATGAACACATCGTCGACGGTGAAGCCGAGGTAGTCGATGTCGACGGGCACGCGGGTGCGAGCCGGTTTGTGGAGCAAGGAGGCGATCTTGAGCGATGCAGGCTGGCGAGTCGCCAGATTCTGGTGGAGGTAGGAAATAGTGAGGCCCGTATCCACGATGTCCTCGACCAGAATCACGTGCTTGCCCTCGATGGAGGTGCTCAAATCCGTCGTGATCTGCACCACGCCACTGCTCTCCTGCTGGTCGCCGTAGCTACGAACGCCGAGGAACTCGACCGCGACGTCGAGGTCGATGTGGCGCGCGAGGTCGGCTGCAAAGACGTAGCTGCCCTTGAGCACGGCGACGATGACCAAATCTTTACCCAAGAAGTCATGCGTGATCGCGCGACCGAGGTCGGCCACGCGGTCTGCGATCGTGTCGGCGTCGATGAGAGGCTTCAGCGGCATCGCGACCCATTCAGTTCGCGGAGAAGACGATCGGGAACTTCGCGGGTCCGCCTTCCGAAGACGCCGGGAAGCGCCACCGCCGCACCGAGGCTTCCACACATGCCGCCAGGCCACCGGGACCCGTCCCCACAGCGTTCACCGCCTTGACACGACCCGAAGCGGCAACGGTCACCGTCACGTCCAAACGGACCGAAGGCGGTGATTGCTGACCGCGAATCGATCGCTCGTAGCAACGCTGCAGGCGGGGCTTATTCGTCGTCACCGTCGCTCGAACCCCGTCGCCGTCGAGCGGAGGCTTGTCGCTTTGCGTGGCTCCCGACTTCTCGACGTCGATCTTGGCGGGCGCCGTCTCTGCACTCGAGTCAAAGTCGGCGAGAACCTTCTGATCGGCGTCGCTCAGCGAGTCACTTGGCGCCGGAGCGACAGCGGGCCTGGGACGCGGAGCACGTCGGACCTTTGGCCTGCGCGGCCTGGCCGGCGCCATCTTCGGGCCATCGTCCGCGGGATTCACTGGCTCGATCGCAGGCACGGCGTCGACTGCTGCGACTTGATCGCCTTCGACCAATTCGCCTTCGGCCGGCATGCTTTGGA
>CBDURI010000329.1:0-3327 GCA_965369435.1 uncultured bacterium | reverse complement strand
AGCCGTGGCGCCCCTTCAACGCGAACGCTTCGGGGACTTCTCGGTCCTCCACCGTGCAACCAACGGTGAAGGGCGCGTTGCGGTGCATTTCGCGCACGCTACCGGATTCAACGCGGAGACCTATCGAGAGCTCCTTTCAGGGCTCGAGCCGTCGCTCGACGTGTACGCCATGGACGCGCGCGGCCATGGGATGTCCAAAGCGAAAGCGGACCCCAAGAAGCTGCGCTCTTGGGGTCAGTACCGCAAAGATCTCGAGGCGTTCGTCGAAACGCTCTCGCGGCCAACAGTCCTCGCTGGCCATTCGATGGGCGCGACGGTGAGCATGGAGCTGGCCGCTGCGCGCCCCGACTTGGTTCAAGGCTTGGTGCTCATCGATCCTGTCATCGTGCCGCCGCGCCAGATTCCGATGTTGGTTTTCGCCCGCGCGTTCGGCTTGACGGGGCGCCTCATCCCGATCTCCCAAGCAGCCGCGCGCCGGCGCATGGAGTTCCCCTCCAAACGAGCCGCGGTCGACAACTACGTGGGGAAGGGACCGTTTCGAACCTGGCCCCGCGAATGGATCGAGGCGTACGTCGAGGGTGGGACCTTGGCTACGGAGGAAGGGAGCGTCCGCCTGAGCTGTGATCGGGTGTGGGAGAGCAAGAGTTTCATTGCAGCAAGCCTCAACCCCTACAAGGACATCAAAAAGGTTCGATGCCCCATCACGTTGATCGCCCGCGAGCATGATGGTCCGCCTTTCACCAGGGCGTCCCGAGACGCATTCATGCGGTGCCAACCCGACACACGCCTCCTGATCCTCGAAGAAGCTACCCACTTCATGACGATGGAGCATCCGGAGATCGCGCGCGTGGAGATCGAGGACATGGCCGAGACCGTTCGCTCAAAGCTCGGATAGCTCGCGCTCGAAGCCGCCAGACAAGATCGGAAACCGGCACCAGGTCTTCGGGTCGAGGTTCTTGTCGTCGACGTGAAACGATGGCGCATACCGCTCCCGCTTCCACTGGTTGCGTGACCAGAGTTGGAAGAAGCGCTTCACCCAAGCACGAAGGGTGGCTTCGTCGTGTTCGGAGAACTCGCTTACCAGAATCTCGAGGCAATCGACGGGCGGGAGCTTGTCCCCGATCGCCAAGCGCTCGATCACGTCGAGTACAGGGTAGGGCATGAGGTCGCCTTCGTCGGTCTGCTCGCTCCCCTTGGGGCGTAGCTCGGCGGTGGGCGTCTGCACGTTGACGGCGTGGAGCGCGGGAATCGGCTTCATGCCGACGGGGCCCTCCGTCTCGAGCCAACGAAGCCAGCGCCGGAGGAAGGCTTTGTCGATTCCAGCGATGGGGCTCAGGCCACCGCAGGTGTCCCCGTCCATCGTGGCGTAGCCCACCGCGGCTTCCGAGCGATTGCTCGTCGACAGGAGCAACGCCCCGCGCATGTTGGCGAGCATCCACACGCTGGGCCCTCGAGTACGAGCCTGGATGTTCTGCAGTGTTATGTCGTCTCGTTCCCAGGTCAGTTGACGTCCCACCGCGCTACCGATCAGCTTCTCGTAGGCGTCGACGATGTGCTGAACGTCGAGCACGTAGAACGTCGCGCCGATCGCTTCGGCCACGGCAGTCGCCGCGTCACGCGTGACGTCACTACTGTTCTCAGTCGATTGATAGGCGCAGCACAGGAGCTTGCCGACCCAGGCACGGGTGCTGTCTTCCGGGTCGAGGCCAAGCTTGCTGGCGAATCGTTTTGTGCCGAGCTCCTGGACCGCGCGGTCGACCATGAGGGAGATCAAGCAGGCCGCCGCCGCAGAGTCCGCGCCCCCGCTGATGCTGAGCACGAACCCGCGCGAATGGCTCTTTCGGAGATAGTCGAACAGAGCGAGCGTGAGGGAGCGCATGAGTTCTTCTTCTTTATGGTGCTTGCTGGCCTCCCATGGAGGAGCAGTTGGCTCGCTTCGCTCCATGCTGGCGCGCGGAAACTCGAAATCTACGGTGACTCTCTTCGCCCCCGGGTCGGTGCTGTCCGCCCGGAAACTGGTGGTTCGCACCTGCTCGGTTCGGGAGGCCTCGACGTCGACGACGGCCGTCGTGAGCACCGAATCATCGAAGGTGAGCCGCGGCGAC
The DNA here is from genome assembly GCA_965369435.1 of uncultured bacterium. GTDB lineage: Bacteria > Myxococcota_A > Polyangia > Polyangiales > Houyiibacteriaceae > SG8-38. The sequence goes on along the minus strand of CBDURI010000329.1, from coordinate 1,222 downwards.
CGCGCGAGCAGGGTGCCGTTTTGGGCGATGTAGCAGCCCCCATCGTAGATCACGCGACCCGCTTCATTGCCGAGGAGGTTGGCGTACAAGTAGGTCACCGCCATCGAGCGCGATCCCTCGAGCACCAAGCGCTCGCGGACCTCGTGCTTGCCAAACGCGAAGTGACTGGCGCTCGGATTCACGATGATGTCCATCGAGTGGCCGTCGATGGCGCCTCGTCTTTGCGCGACCCATGCGTCCTCGCAGATCTCGAACCCTATCCGTACGCCGGAGAAATCGAAGAACACATCACCGAAAGGATAGCTTTGCCCGTGGCGCTCGAGCTGCACCACCTGATGGTTCGGCCAGGGCTTGAACCAGCGCGGTTCATAGTGCAGCCCCTCGCCCGCAAGATGCTCCTTGGCCGCAAAGCCGGCGATGCGGCCGTCCGCGACGACGCAGGCGGTGTTGTAGAGACCGCCTCGGCGGCGCACGGGCATCCCAATGCTCACGACCATGCCCTTCGTTTGGGGCACGATCTCCATCAACATCGACCACGCGCGCGCGGCGACGTCTGGCCCGAGGAATGCGTCTTCGCAGCCGTAGCCGGTCGTGCAGAGCTCCGGAAGCACGAGCAACGACACCCCCGCGGCACGCGCCTGCCGAAGCACCACCTCGATGCGCCGTTGGTTGCCGACCCAATCGAGAGGCGTCTGATTCAACGACGCGGTCGCGACCTTGATGGGGATCATGGATGATCTCTAGCACCGCTCGGCCACTGACCGCTGCATTGACGATTGACCGCCGATTCGTCTGAGCGTATGCTGATTTCATACAACGTCAGTTTCTGCTAAGTTGAGTAATGTATGGACTTCCGTCAATCACCTCCAACCCTTGGAAATCAATATGATTCGGACTCTCTACTGCGCGAGTATCTGGAGCGAACGTTGCCCCCCGAGCTTCTGGCGCGCTTCGAGCCGGAGTATCGGGACCTCGGTGAGCTCAACGGCGGCGAGCTCTTTCAGTTATCGCTAGCCGATCTCGACAACGAGCCAGTGCACACGGTCTGGGACCCTTGGGGAAATCGGATCGACCATGTCGAAGTCACGGACGTGTGGAAGCGCGCCCAGGTGCTCTGCGCGGAGCATGGCCTGGTCGCCGCCGGGTACGACTCCGAGCTTGGACCGCATGCTCGCATTCACCAGCACGTTCTGAATTACGTCGCCCAGGCCTCACTCGACAC
>CBDURI010000328.1:0-3330 GCA_965369435.1 uncultured bacterium | reverse complement strand
GTCGTCGACATTCCGCCGGGTGTGCAGACGATGCCCGTCGTGGACGATGTCGCGGCGGCCTACGATCAGGCCACTATCGCGATCGTCCCCAACAGGTTTGGCACGGGCCTGAAGATCAAAGCCATCGAGGCGATGGGGCGCGGTATGGCGACAGTGAGCACCCACATTGGGGCTGAAGGGCTCGAGGAGGCGCATGGCAATGGGCTGGTGATCGCGGATACGGCCGACGAGCTCGTGCGCGCGATCCAAGCACTGCTACGCGACAATTCGGAACGCCGTGCCGTCGCCAAACGCGCGCTCGAGTTTGCACGCGCGTGGAACGCGGGCACCGAGAGGGCGTTTGCCTCGGTGCTGGCCAAGTCCCCCGCGGTTCAGGCAGCCGACTGACTGTGGCCGTCGGAGTCGCCCTCCTCGGGGTGTTCTTCGCTTCGATAGTAGTGGTAATAGCTACCGCCGAGGTAACCATGTTCCCCACTGGTCGGGTCCACGTCGTTGAGGACGCTTCCCAAGATGTTGGCGCGGACGTCCCGGAGGCTTCGAATCGCCGAGATGACCGCGTCCCGTGTGGTTGCCCGCGCGCGAACGACGAGTAGAACGCCGCCACACTGCGGCGCAAGAATCGCCGCATCCGTGACCGCTCGTAGCGGCGGGCTGTCGAAAATCACGCGGTCGTATTGCGACGCCGCCTCTTCGAGCAGGCGCGAGAACTGCTTGGTATGCAGGAGCTCCGCCGGATTGGGTGGCAACGGTCCGCAGGTGACGACAGACAGCTTGTCGATGCCCACATCGGCGGTGACCTGAGAGAGGCTTCGCTCCCCCACGAGGGCGCTCGTCAGGCCGATGCGATTGTCGAGATCAAACGCTTGGTGGATGCGCGGGCGGCGCAGGTCGGCATCGACCAGCAGTACACGCTGTCCACTTTGAGCGAGCGCGATCGCGATGTTGGTGGCGACCGTGGTTTTGCCGTCTTTCGGGTTCGCGCTCGTGACGACCATCGTCTTGTTGGGCGACTCGGCCGCCATGAACATCAGGTTCGTGCGCACGGTCCGGCACGATTCGGCTGCCAACGACATCGGGTGGGTGTGGACGATCTGAACGACGCTTTCCACGACCTCGACGCGTTTTCTCTTGCTGCGCCCCCGGCCGTAACTCGGGGTCGTGGAGCTGGCTTCGCCAACCCGCGGGAACACGCCGAGAATCGTGAGGCCGAGCCTCTCGACGTCGGGGACGTCCCGAATGCGCCGGTCCATCTGGTGCAGGAGGAACGCGAGCGCGAAGCCCATCAAGAGGCCACCCACGGCGCCGCCCAGAAGATTGAGGGCTACCATCGGTGAGATGGCTGCTGTGGGGACGAGCGCGCGATCGACCACGCGAATATGCGTGGTCCGGAGCAGGCGGGTCAGGTCCGCCTCTGCGGTTCGTTGAAGCAGCAGGTCGTAGAGCTTCGAATTGCTCTCGCGCTGCCGGCTCAGCCGCGAATACTCGATTTCGCGAAGGTTGAGCTCCAACCCTGCCTTCTGTGCCTGGCTCTGCACCGTGCTGAGCCCCGCCTCGACAGCCTCTATCTCTTCGAGGTCGCCTGCGGCCACTTGGATCAGTGCGTCCACCTCTGCGCTGATCGACCCTCGAATGGCCGCGATCTCCCCATCGAGCTCCAGAATCGTCGGGTGCGAGTTGCCGTATCGAACGGACAGCGACGCGCGCTCGGTGATCTTGGCGCGGAGCGCGCTTCGAAGAGAATCGAGCTCGCTATCCTCACCCTGACTGCTGTCGTGAACCGTCTCCGGGGTCTTGCGCGCGCGCTTCAATCGCTCGAGCCGCGCTTGTAGCTCGATACGTCGTGCGCGGGTCTCGGTGAGCCGTTCGTTGTACTCACGAATCTCTTCGGACAAGAGGTTTTGGCGATTTTCGACCGACACCGAAAGCACGTTGTGCCGTTTCTTGAACTCGTGAAGGGCATGTTCCGACGTGTTCAGGTGCTGCCGGGTCGAGTCGAGCTGTTGGGCGAGCCACTCCGCTGCAGCGGCCGTGGAGCCCAGGCGGTCCTCCATCGTCTTTTGCATGTAGGCGTCGGCCACCATGTTCGCGAGCGTGGCCGCACGCTCCGGGTCGTTGTCGCGAATCATCAGGCGCACGAGCCGAGTGTCCTTGATCGGGTCTAGCGAAAGCTTGCTCTGCAGGCGCTGCGCGGCGACCTCTTTGGGAACGGGCGCCCAATCGGGGTCGTCCTCCTGGCCGAAGAAGCTTGGGTCGTCGGCCAGCCCCAGTCGCTCAACCACCCGCTCCGCGACCGCGCGGCTTTGAATGATCAGATTCTGGGTCTCGAAGAACTCCCGCGACATCAGGAAGTGCGACACCTGCCCGCCGATGTCCTCGACCGAGCTGCCAAGTGGCGACGTCGGGTTGGGGTTGTACTCTAGCGTGGTGGTCGCTTGGTAGACCTTGGGTAGCCTGACGGTCCATAGGGCCACGAGGGTCGTCACGGCTAGGGCGGTGACGAGAATCCACCAGCGATATCGCACGACTGCGTCTCGCAGCCCCCTTGGAAGGAACGACCCCTGGTCGGCTGAAGCGCCCACTGGCTCAGTCTCGGTTGTTAGATGTCTCACTGCCCCGCCATCTCAGCGTTTCCCATCGCTGTGGCCGCGTCAAGCGTGTCCGGCCTAGGGCCAGGCCCCCGTAGGCTCGCCCAGTCGCTCAGCCGATGCGCAGGCCGTGCCTTTTCCGCCGTCGAAGCGGCATAGGCGCTTGTAGGTGAGGAGCGCCCGGTCGCGATTTCCCATCTCCTCGGCGACCCTGGCGATCGCCACCAGGGCCCTCCTCGACTCCCGCGCGCGATTCGAGTCCTCATAAGCCCTTAGCGCGGGTGCATATCGCCGGTGGGATTCGTACAGCCCGCCGAGGAAGAACTCGACGTCGGCCAGAGGCTCGACCTTGCCTCCCGTCTGTGCTCGCAAGCGAGAGGCAACGAGCTGGACCTCGCTGTCGTCACCCGTGGTCATGTAGATCGAGGCGGCCGTCCGCAGCGCGAACGAGGGGACCTTCTTGAGGTTGAGCAGCGGGGCGATCGTTTGGGCCGCGGACTGTGGATCGCCCGCCTGCATATAGGCCTCCGCCAGGATTCTCCGGGACGCGACGTCGAGCTTTGGAAGCGTACGAAGGAGGTCGACGGTTGCGAGCGGTTTGTCAGCAGCGAGCAATCGGCGGGCTTGCCGCGTGGCGGGGCCCACGAGATACGGGTCGAGACTGCGTGCGCTCCGATCGATTTCGATTGCTACGGGAGACTGAAGTCGAAGGCATGTCGCAGCACGGTCGAGCAGCTTCGCTCCG
>CBDURI010000327.1:0-3355 GCA_965369435.1 uncultured bacterium | reverse complement strand
CCGCCCCGTCGACCACCGCGCTCAGCTTCTTTTGACACGCCGCCGCTGGGCGTCGATGTTGAGGTGATGGCCTCTTCCGAGACCGAGCCACCTCCCGCACACCCGAGCCCGAAAGCCCGCCGGCGAACAGGCGCGTTCATCGCCGCGTTCGTCGCTCTTCAATTCCTGATTCCGCTAACGTACCTCGGGCGCGAGGACTCTGGGGACGAGCGCTTCACGTGGCGGAGCCTCAATGCGCCGGCCGCACCATCGTGCAAAACGAGTGTGTCGCTCGAACGGTTCGACGGGCAGCGCGAAGCGATCCCGTTAGAGAAGCTCGTCCATCAAGACTGGGTCGACTACGTCGGACAGGGCAGACGCACCGTCGTCGACGCGATTCTTCGAAAGCAGTGCGAGGCGGAAAATGTCTTGCAGGTCGAGCTCCTCAATCGTTGCGACCATGATCGCAACATTCGTGAGTACAGCCTTCGATGCGGCGGCGAGCGAGCACACGAAACGGTGAGGACAGCCGCACGATGAAGTCGCTAGAAAGGTACTGGTTCGGAGACATCGCGCTTGCGCGGCCGTACTTGGTACTGCGTGCCGTCCTCACCCTTCTCGCCTTCGATATTTGGCTCAACATGATGCCCGAAGGCGCAAAGTACGGCGTCGACGCGTTCAACGTGGCGCACTTTGCGTGGCTCGACGGCTTCCTTCCGAGCTCTGCGTTCTACCTTGGTGTACTGGCGTTCACCGGCGTGCTCGCGCTGAGCCAAGCGCTCTATCGTCCTCACCGAATCGCGATCGTGCTGGTCGCCGCAGGCTACACCCTCGGCTGGTCGTGCAGCCTTCTCGACTCGATCCCCTATCACTACCTGCTTTCGCTCTATCTCCTGTGTTTCGTGTTCTTCCCGATGCTGAGCGCGCGTGCGGCCTTCTCCCGCTCCGACCGCGCGCCCCGAGGAAGCGTGGCGGCGTACGTCCTCTTCTGCGCGACGACCGCCATCGTGTACTTCTACGTCGCCGCTTGGTCCGCGGCGAGGGGACAACCGTATTGGCTGCCCATGGCCTGTTGCATTGCCTACCTAATCGTCAGCATGCAGGACCGCGCCGAGCTGCCAGCGCTTCGCATAGTCGCCCCGATTCTCGTTGCGGCGCCGGTCGCGTTCCACGTGTTGGCGCCCCAACAGGGGTGGCTACCCGTCTACATGATCGCGATCGCGTTGATCGTCTTTCTTCCGGCGCAGTGGATCCATCCGATTGGGCGGGCGCTCACCCTCCCCGCCCGACGCCTGGTTGAAGAGCGAACCGAAGAAGACGGTATCGACGAGCGCTCCTCACAGGTGTTCTACTTCTCGCTTGTCGGTCTCGTCGTCGCGCCGATGGTCAGCATGTTCGTGGACATGCCGGGCGTGAAGACCGGATGCACACTGACCGCGATCGCCATGCTCTTCGTCATGGGGCGGCAACTGTACTTCACGCCACGTTGGCGCCCCCTTTGGCGCGTCGCCAGCCTCTTCGGTGGCTGCCTCGCCCTGTGGATCACCGTGACGGCGAGCAGTGCCCGGTTCGATTACTATCGCGCAGGCGCCCTCGACGCAGATCGCCGCGGCGACCACGACGCCGCGATGATGTTTCACGAAAAGGCGGATCGGTACGCCCCATAGGTCGATTCCCAACCGTTCCACTCAAGAACGGGTCAATCACTGCGGCGGCTGCTAGTCTCCGCCTGCATGTTGACGGGCGACGGCTGGATCACGATCGCGGTGATCGTAGGGATGGTGGTCGTCATGGCGGCGAACCTGGCCGGCCCAGACATGGTGCTGATCGCGGCCGTCACGATCCTGCTCCTGACGGGGATCATCGAGCCGTCGGAGGCGTTCATTGGATTCTCGAATCCTGCGGTCGTCACCATTGCGGCACTCTTCGTCGTCGCTGCGGGCGTGAGGGAAACGGGCGGCTTGGACCTGGCCGCCCGCGTCGTGCTCGGCCGGCCGCGATCCCTTGCCGGCGGTCAGCTCCGAATGATGTTCCCCGTGTCGGCTTTGTCGGCGTTCCTGAACAACACGCCGGTCGTCGCGATGTTCGTGCCGTTGGTTACGGGCTGGGCGCGCCGCAACCACTTCAGCGTCTCGCTCATGCTGCTACCGCTGTCGTACGCATCGATTCTCGGCGGCACCTGCACCCTGATCGGCACGAGCACGAACCTGGTCGTCGCGGGTCTCGCCAAGGAGTGGGACCCGACGGTCAACTTTGGAATCTTCGACATCGCGCTGCTCGGCATCCCCGCTCTCACCATTGGGATGCTGTTCATCGTCATCACCTCGCAGCGGTTACTCAAGGATCGCCGGGGCGCCCACCAGGAGCTCGGCAAAGCACGTGAATACACGATCGCGATGCGGGTTGAAAAGGGCTCGCCGGTCATCGGCGATAGTATCGAGGAAGCGGGGCTCCGCTCACTGCGGGGCGTCTACCTTTATGAGATCGAGCGAGCGGGCCGTGTGCTCGCCGCGGTTCCGCCAACGACGGTGCTTCGTGAAGGCGATCGATTGCACTTCACCGGGGTAGTCGATTCGGTGGTCGACTTGCGGAAGCAGCGCATCGTTCCGGACACCGATCAGGTCGACAAGATCACGGCGCGGCGCGACCGGAGCTTGGTAGAGGCCGTGATTGGAGCCCATTCTTCCTTGATCGGGCAAACCATCCGCGCGAGCCGCTTTCGAACGATCTACGATGCCGCGATTCTCGCCGTTCATCGTCAGGGCGTGCGCGTCACCGAGACGAAGGTCGGCGACATCCGGCTTCAAGCCGGTGACGTGCTGCTGATCGAGTCTCACCCCGACTTCGCCCAGACCCGCCAGCGGGACCCCAACTTCGCCCTACTGGCCGAGGTCGAAGGCAGCACTCCGCCGCGCCACGACCGGGCGTGGTTGGCTGCGGTGATTCTCTTTCTGATGGTTCTCGTGAACGCCACAGGGAGCATGAACCTGATGGTGGCGTCGTTGAGCGCGGCGGGGCTGATGCTGCTGACGCGCTGCCTGACCGGTGAGCAGGCACGGCGCTCCTTGGACTGGACCGTGCTCATCGCGATCGCTTCGGCGTTCGGAATCGCCATCGCGATCCAGAAGAGCGGCGCGGCGGAGGTGCTCGCTTCGAGGCTCATGGATGTGGCGGCGCCATTCGGGAACGTCGGCCTGCTCGTAGCGCTCTACGCAATCACTGCAGTCTTGGCCGGGCTCGTGACCACGAAAGCGTCTGCGGCGCTGATGTTCCCCATCGCGGCCACGGCAGCGCAAGCGCAAGGGATTGGACTGCTCCCCATGAGCTACATGATCATGATCGCCGCATCGACCGCTTTCTCGACGCCGATCGGCTT
>CBDURI010000326.1:0-3367 GCA_965369435.1 uncultured bacterium | reverse complement strand
GTTGCGACTCCTACGGGCAGAGCCCGATGCCCTGGTAGAGAGCCTGCAAGGCTTCCTCTCGTTCGAGCAGGGTGCGTGTATCGGGGAACAAACTTTGACTGTTGGCCTCTTCGAGCACGCCAAGAAGATCGGGGTCGGTTTGGAACGCCGTCCAGGCTTGATCCACTTCGATGCTCACGCCCTCGAAGAGCGCTGCAACCTCGGAGCTGATCTCGATGCCGGTCGTCGGATCTCCGTCGTTGTCCATCGTCTGGAGGAGGACTGCGAGATTGTGCACGACTTGAAATGCATCGCCTTCGTCAGGCAGAGGGCCGGTGACATCGCATCCGCCGAGCGCCTCTTCGGTGACATCGGCGACATCAAAAGGGGTCACTCTCTCGCTGGCAAGGGTTTGCCCGAGGTCGGTGTCACCAAGCGAAAACGAGATTGTATCGCCGTCCGAGTAACCGAAGGCGCCGGGGTCGCCATCTTCGCCCGTCACGCCCGTCCGCGTAACCGTTTCCCCGTTTCGGGTCTCGTAGGCAACTCCGGACACCAGGTTGTCGTAGTACCAACCGCGGTTCGGGTAACAGAACCCGTCCAGGCATTCTTCGTCGCATCCGAACATGGTAATGGACGCGCCCAGGGCGCCCAGCATCAGTAGAACAAAAGACTTCGTAAGTGGTCGGCTCATCGTTCCTCCAAGAGTTTGGCGCCCAGCGCCTCGAGATGGGAGCGGTCCTATGACGGCGCCCACGAGGGGTCAAGCGCCTCACAGAGGACGTCCGCCAGGGATTTGTAAACGGAAACTCTGAGCGCGAGTTAGGGACTCCGGCGCGCAAGATCTGCGTGGCGCGAAATGGCCGACTCTTGATGTCGCGACCGTGACAAAGCCTCGAGTCGACTTGCCCGGCGGACGAACTGAATCTACCTTCCGAGCGCATTGTGCCTCAGCGGAGGCATCCAACTTGGAGGGTTGTGTAGTGTTCAAAACAGCATTGGTGGCATTCGTTGCGGTTCTAGTTCCAGCTTTGATCTTCGGTTGCGTTCAGGATGTGAAAACCGAATCGGCGGCGACGTTCAGCCTCACTTCCGGACAGTCTTGGGACTGGGTTCCCGGTGAAGTAGAAACCTGGAAACAATACAAGCACGGTGCGCGTGAAGCGCGAATCAACGTCAACGATGCGTATGCCGAGCAGCGGCAAGAGAACCGCGCAGAGCGGGCCGAGCGACGAGAAGAACCGGTGGGCGACGAGCGACGAGCAGAGCGCCAGGCCGAAGTCTACGACACGGAGGCGATCACACCCGCGGGTACGGACCCAGACGCCGGTGACGAGGCGCGTACGCTCAAGCGAGAGCACAAGCACATCCAGGAATCGATCCAGGGCGAGATGTCGTCCAGGGGGATTGGGCGCACCGAGGGCGGGACTCCGACCTACTACGTGGCCTACTACCTGTTTGCGGGCGGCGAGCCCGTCGCGTTTCGCAAGTACGCCGCCTACCAAGACCGGACCGACTGGGGGTCCGACTGGGCAGGTTACGCCGAAGACACGCTCGTCATCGACATCGTCGACTCAGCGACCGGCCAACTTCTGTGGACCGGATCGGGCGAAGGGAACACCCGCTATGGAGCCGACGACACGGACCGCATGCGCGGCGTGAAAGAAGCCGTTCGCCACATCATGAGAGACCTCAAGTAGGTCCCAAAGGCTCCTCGATGCTGCGTGCCACGTTCGCGCCCTTCGCGCTGCTCAGTCTCTGCGTCGTGTCATCCTGCGTGCACGTTCCGCAGCGGACGCCTCTCCCGAAAGAACACGTCCCTCGAGCGACCGTGTTGGGGATGGAGCAGGCGCGTCACTGGGCGGACGAGCCCCCGCCATGGGGCGATGCGTGGCGCGCACTCAGCCGGGCCGATACCCAAGCGCGATACCCCGCGGTGTTCGGTCAGCCGCACAGCTATTTGGCGATATCCGGCGGCGGCTCGAATGGCGCATTTGGCGCAGGCTTGCTCGCCGGATGGACCGAAGCAGGCGATCGGCCCGAGTTCACGTTGGTCACGGGCATCAGCGCCGGCGCGCTGACGGCCCCGTTCGCGTTTCTCGGCCCCGAATACGACCACGTGTTGAAGAAGGTTTCGTCGGAGATGACGGCCGACGACGTCTACAACAAGCGTGGCATCATCAAGGCGGTTCGTAAGGATGGGTTTGCAAGCACGGAACCGCTTCAGGCGCTCCTGGCGAAATACATCGACGAAGAACTGATGGAGAAGCTCGCGGTCGAGCATCGACGCGGACGAAGGCTCAACATCGGCACGACCGACCTTGACTCCATGCGCCCGATGATGTGGCAGGTGAGCGCGATCGCGGCCAGTGGCCACCCGGGAGCGCTCGATCTCATCCGGCAGATCATCCTCGCCTCGGCATCCATACCAGGGTTCTTCACCCCGGTCCTCATCGAGGTGGAGGTCGACGGTCAGCGATACGACGAGCTTCACGTCGACGGAGGGGTTGCAAGACAGGTCTTCCTCTATCCCATCGGTGTGGACTTTACGGAGATCCTCGACAAGCTCGAGGTCCCCGGACACCCCAAGGTCTACGTCATCCGTAACGGGCGGCTCGACCCGCTGCACGAACATATCAAGAACAGGACCATCCCCATCATCGGTCGCTCCTTGTTGTCGCTGACTCGCACGCAGGGCATCGGGGACCTCTATCGCATCTATTTGGAAACGTTCCGAGACGGACTGGAGTTCAACCTCGCGTACATCCCGGAGAGCTTCACGATGAAGGAAAACGACGCCTTCGACACCGAGTACATGAAGGCGCTCTTCAACGTCGGCTACGAGGCCGCAAAGAACGGCTATCCTTGGGAGCCCAGGCCCCCCGACATGAGAGAACTGCCGATGATGCCGGACGCGGGTCCCTAGGGTTTCGCTTCGTCCACGCCAGCCGTCTTGCGCCTGGCCATTTCACGCCAAAACCGGCATAATCGCTCCGCTTGGAATCGCAATGCCGGATGCCGACCTACCCGTAAGTCATGCAACGCAGCTCGTCCCGTACGTGCGCTTCCTCGATCGGATCGGGGCCCCGGTCGAGCGTGCCTTGGAGCAGATGCACCTGCCGGGCGGCGTTCTCTCCACGCCCGACTGCTACGTGCCCACCGCATCGCTTTTCGGCTTCGTCGGACAGGCCGCGCGCAAAGAGGGTATCGACGACCTCGGCTTTCGAGTCGCCTATGCGGAGGGGCTCGACCTCCTCGGACCGGCTCTAGCGGGGAAGCTCTGCCGATCCCCGACGCTCTTTCACGCGCTGCAAACCTTCTGCCACTTCGTCAGCCAGGAGGCCTCCCACTTTTGGAGCTGGATCGTCGAGGACGAGAACGAAATACA
>CBDURI010000325.1:0-3378 GCA_965369435.1 uncultured bacterium | reverse complement strand
TCGACGACTTCTCGGAGCGGGTGCGTCGGGTGTGGGGGGCGCTGCGCGTGGTGTAGTGCGACAAAAGCAGGGGCCCCCAGACCCACTAGATCCCAGCTTGCGCTTGGGCCAGAGGGTGTACTCCGAGAGGGTGACCGGGTGCTCGCTAGCAAACCTGGCCGGTTGATGGCTGAGGGAATCCCTACATACTCGGATCTCGGCGATGTCCCCTCCGAGAATAGAAGCTTCCAGATCCCTCGTGAGTCTGCGCAGTTGCGTGATACTTGGGCTGCTCGCGCTCTTCCTGCAGGGCTCGAGTGGCGGTCACATGCTCCTGGTCGAGCACGCGAAATGCGCGGAGCACGGCGAGGTGATTCACCGCGCGCACGGGCACGGGTTCGACACGGCTACCGAGCCCGGTAGGGCGCTTCGCAGCACCTCCGATCCGGAGAGCGAGGCCTCACACGACCACTGCTTGCTCGCCGCCGAACGCCGTGATGCCCTGAAGCCCGTCGCCGGCGCGTGGGTGGCGATCGTGCTTACGATCGACGCTCCCGATCGCTTCCCGGTCGTCGATTCCGCTCTGCCTGAGAACGAGCCACGTTTCCGCGTGGCACCCAAGAACTCGCCCCCTGCCTGACGTTCATCTTCGGCATGAACGAACGACCGCGTGATGCACGCGGCGCCAGGGGCAGTGAGTGGAATGGATTGAGACGAAACACACGTGCGCGATTGCGCTGGGGTTGCTGACCCTACTGGCGAGTGCATCCGTGTACGCACAAGACGATCCGGACGCCGGCGTGCTGGAGGAGAAGCCGGCCCTCCCGGACGCGGAAGCTGAGGAAGACGAGCCTCATCCGCCCCACTTGATCGCGTCTCCACCGCCGCAGTACCCCCCAGGGCGTGCGGGCGAAGGCGTTCACCCCACGGTCATTCTGCGGATCACGGTAACCTCGGAGGCCAAAGCGGTCGACATCGTCGTCGAACACTCGGCCGGCAGCGATTTCGATCAGGCCGCGGTGGCGGCAGTGAAGACTTGGACGTTCGAGCCCGCGCGCCGCGGTGACACTCCGGTATCGAGCCGAATTCGCGTTGCGGTGCATTTCGAGTCCCCCGCCGCCGGCGCGCTCCACGAGGGTGAGACGCACGAACCGCAGGCCGCGCCCCACGTGCTCCCAACTCCGATGCCGGCCAACGTCCCAGCGCAAGCCGGGCCCGCGGAAGTTGCCGAGACCAAGACGAAGGAACCCGAGAGCGTCGCGTATGCGGCCGTCGCTCAGGTCGACGTCGAGCGACTCAGAACGGCCGGACGAGGGCCGGCAGACTTCGAGATCGATCAAGACATCCTTGATGCCGCCCCGGTCATCATGGCGAGCGATCTCCTCAAACGCGTGCCGGGTCTCTACATCGCGCGCCCGGGAGGCGGCGCGGTGGGCGAAAGCATCTTCCTGAGAGGCTTTAACTCGGAGCACGGACAGGACGTGGAGTTCAAGGTCGGGGACGTCCCGATCAATCAGCCATCTCACATCCATGGGCAGGGTTACACGTTTCTGAACTTCATCATACCCGAGATCGTGCGCGACCTTCGCGTCATCGAGGGCGTCTATGATCCTCGACAAGGGGACTTCGCGATCGCCGGCAGCATCGACTACGAGCTCGGCGTGGAACGGCGGGGGATCTACTCCAAGACCGAGCTCGGCTCGTTCCGCACGTTTCGACAGGTTGCGATCTTCGCGCCAGAAGGAAGCGACGCCGATACCTTCGGTGCGTTTCAGCTTCGGCGAACCGATGGATTCGGTGAGAATCGAGGCGGTATCGATGGCTCCGCGATGTTCCAATATGGCTTTGGCCGCGACAAGTGGCGCTTGCGAGTTCATGGCACGTTCGCCGCCGCTCGCTACGACCTGGCAGGCGTGGTTCGGCTCGATGATGTCCAGGCGGGGAGAGTCGGATGGCTCGGGGCGTATCCTTACGAGACCGCGAGAGGCCAGAATGGCTTGACCGTGACCACCATCCTCGGTGTATCGGGCGAGCGCCGCGACAAGGATCTTCGAAACACGAGCTTTGGCCTATGGGCCCAGTTCCTCGACTTTCGGTTGAAGCAGAACTTCACTGGGTTTCTCGAGACCGACGAGAACGGCGATACGCCGGGCGACCTGACCCAGCAGTTGGATCGGCGTTTTGTGCTCGGCGGCAATGCCCGCCATCGGACCACGCAGTTCGCGCCCGCGGATTGGGCCAAGGGTACGGTGGAGTTTGGCGCATCGGGTCGCGTCGACATCATCGACCAGGAGCTCAACCTGATCGAAGCGCCGCTAAACCGCATCTACCAGGAGCGTATCGACGCCGACATCACGCAAGTCGATGTTGGCATGTGGCTCGACCTCGATTGGGACTTCACGAGGTTCCTCAATATCAAAGGCGGCGTCCGGACCGACGTCTTGTTCTTCAACGTCAACGACGAGAAGGAAAGTGTGCTGCCAGACCCGCCGCCGACCGACGCGATCCCAGGCTATCGTCGCACAGCGGCCGGGATAGCCGTTGGGCCCCGTGCGGCAATCACCGTCAAACCGATCGAGGAGCTCGATGTGATCCTTGCGTACGGCCGCGGCTTCCGTTCTCCGCAAGCCCGTTCGCTTGTCGAGAATGAGGGCGTCCCCTTCACGCGAGTCCACTCGGCCGACGTCGGCTTGCGAGCACGGGTCGGCAAGAACGACGAGCTCAAGCTCGCGCTGACCGGTTTCTTCGCCAAGCTCACCAACGATTTGATCTTCGAACCTCACGAAGTTCGTTTCGAGGAGATCGGACCGACGACGCGCATCGGGGTTACGTTCTATTCTCAGTTTCGACCTCTACCCTGGCTCTTCGGTGCGGTCTCCGGGACCTATGCGCACGCGACGCTTGACGAAACCCCCGAGGCCGAAGCGGGGGAGCCGAGCGCTGGCCTTCGGGCGGGCGATCCGATCCCGTTCGTGCCGCCGTGGCTGCTCCGTCTCGACGTCGGCGCCGCCGGGGACCTGGTCGACCTAGGCAAGCACGCGCTTCGGGGCAAGATGGGTCTTGGGTACACTTTCCTCGGCGAGCGACCGCTTCGCTTTTCTCAGACCTCTCCCCGGGTGAATCTCCTTGAGCTCTCTGCGGGGCTCTCTTGGTGGTTCTTCGACGTGGGCTTACAGATTTACAACCTTCTAGACCTCCGATACGCCGCTCAAGAGTTCGTCTTCGAATCGAATTGGAACCCTGGAATGCCAGCTTCCGGTACCCCAGCTCGGCACATCGCCGCAGGTGCCCCACGCACGCTCATCTTCCAGATCGGGTTCAGGCTCTGAGTCCGCACGTTCGTCGCGCGCCTCGATAGATTGCATCGTGTTTGTTTGGTGGAGGCGGTGGGAATCGAAC
>CBDURI010000324.1:0-3378 GCA_965369435.1 uncultured bacterium | reverse complement strand
GGCGACCCGGATCCGGATGATTCGGCCATCGCCGTTGCGGCCGCGTTTCACGATCTGAGCTTCGCGACGGACCAAACGCTCGACTATCTCCCGCCGAGTATCGCGTCTGCGACCGAGCACCTCGAAAGCCTCGGCCTCGCGGAGCTCGCGCCAGCGGTCGGACGCATGATCGGCTTTCACCACAAGCTCACTCCGTACCGTGCCGAGGATGCCAACCTCGTCGAGCCATTCCGACGCGCCGACCTGGTCGACCTTTTCGCCGTGCCCGGGGTAGGGGTTCCTTTCGCGCTTCGTCGGGAGGCGCAGTCTTCGTATCCGAAGTGCGGCTTTCGCGGCTTCGTCTGCCGGACGCTCCTTCTCGGGGCATTGAAACAGCCGTGGCGACCGGCGCCGATGTTGCGCTGGTAGATCTGCCGGGCGGGCCTCGCTCAGCCGAGCGCGTCGAAGTGCTCGAATGGGTGTTCCATCCAGGCGCTGACGATCTGGTGCATCTTCGCGGCATGGCCTCCGTCGAGGATGCGGTGGTCGAACGTCGCACCGATGTCCATGACCTTGCGCGCGACGAGCTGTCCGTCTTCGACAACGGCTCTGTCCTCGATGGAGCCGAGCGCGAGCAGCAGCGGCACACGGCTATACGGGACCAACGGCACCAACGCGTACGGTAGCCCCAGCGACCCGACGTTCGTGATCATCACCGAACCGAAGAGGTCCTTGGGCATGCCGGCCCAGGTCATGTCGAGGTTCAGCGTGTAGTTCAGAAAGCTCGTTGCCCGCAGCAGCGGGCTTATGGCCCAAGACGGCAGGCGCGCCATCAAATCCCGCGAGGTCTTCAGCGCTTGGTCGCTGCCTCCGCGCACCCGGCTCACCTTCTTTTCAAACTCGTCGATGATCTGCTCGAGCGTCTTCTCGTTCGGCTTCTGGATGGTCGCCCCGCTCAGGTCGATCTCGCCCGTCTCGGGATCTTTGATCACGACCTGAAAGAAAACGCCGATGCTATCCCGAAGATAGATCTGGTTGAAGCGCAGCAGTGCGTTCGCATCGGGCACCTCTTCGAGCACGGCGCCGATGGCCTTGGCGACCATGTGGCTGACGGTGAGACGTTTCCCGGTGTGCTCCCGGAACGCATCGATGTACCGCAACGCCTCGTCCATCTTGATGCTCAACACCCCATACACGGTTGGATCGTAGGGGGTACTCCAAGTTCCGAGAGCGCTCTTGCGAAACGCCGACAGGTGCTTTTTCTTGTGGAGCGGCAGATTCGGCATGAAGCGCATTGTACACTAACCTCACCCCATGACCGAGGGCACGCACGAGCGGATTTATCGTAAGGACTACCAACCTTCCGACTTCTTGGTCGATACCATCGACCTCAGCTTCGACCTCGCCCCCGCCGAGACCCTCGTGAAGGCCAAAATGCGGTTTCGCCGAAACCCCGATCTGCCGGCGGGTAGCGGGCCTTTGGTGCTACACGGCGACGAGCTCGAGCTTCGCTCGGTGCGGCTCGACGGCTCCCCGCTCGATTCCGCCGGATTTGACGCCGATTCGCAGAGCCTTCGGATACCGGGCGCGCCCGACAGCTTCGAGCTCAAAACCGAGGTGCTGGTCCGCCCCGACGACAACACCAAGCTGATGGGCCTCTACACGTCGAGCAACACGTTCTGTACGCAATGCGAGGCGGAAGGCTTCCGAAGGATCACCTATTACCTGGACCGCCCCGACGTAATGGCGCGATTCACGACGCGCATCGAAGCGGATCGCGCAGCGTACCCGGTGCTGCTCTCCAACGGCAACCGGGTCGGGCAGGGCGAGCTTCCTGGCGGGCGCCACTGGGTTCAATGGGAGGATCCCTTCCGCAAGCCCAGCTATCTCTTTGCGTTGGTTGCAGGCGACTTGGTCTGCCATCGCGGCACGTTCACGACAGCGTCGGGCCGAGAGGTCGCCCTCGAAATCTGGGTAGAGGCCGACAACGCGGACAAGTGCGAGCACGCCCTCGCATCTCTTCGGGCAGCCATGAAGTGGGACGAGGAGACCTACGGGCTCGAGTACGATCTCGACGTCTACATGATCGTCGCCGTCAACGACTTCAACATGGGCGCGATGGAGAACAAGGGCCTGAACATCTTCAACTCGAAGTATGTGCTCGCCAAGCCATCGACCGCGACCGACGACGACTACGAGGGAATCGAGAGCGTCGTGGCGCACGAGTATTTCCACAACTGGACCGGCAATCGGGTCACCTGCCGCGATTGGTTTCAGCTCACGCTCAAAGAGGGACTCACCGTTTTTCGCGACCAAGAGTTCTCGGCCGACATGACATCGCGCGCAGTGCAACGCGTGAAGGACGTGACCCGGCTTCGGACGGCACAGTTCGCCGAGGATGCCGGCCCCCTGGCGCATCCGATTCGACCAGAATCGTACATCGAGATGAACAATTTCTACACGGCGACGGTGTACGAGAAGGGCGCCGAGGTCGTGAGACTCTACCAAACGCTCCTCGGGCGCGAAGGGTTTCGCAGGGGCCTTCGGCACTATCTCGAAAAGCACGACGGGTGCGCGGTCACGTGCGACGACTTCCGCACGGCCATGGCCGATGCCAATGGCGTGGACCTGACCCAGCTCGAGCTATGGTATTCGCAGGCCGGCACTCCCCTCGTTCGGGCTCACGGTGCCTGGGACGAAGCAACCGCTGTCTACACGCTTTCGTTCACGCAGTCTCAACGTGCATCGTCAGGAGAGCCCGCTTCGTTGCCGCTCCCGATTCCCATTCGGGTTGGCTTGCTCGGTGCGGACGGCCAGGACATCGCCGGCACCGCCCGCACTCTCGAGCTCACCGAAGCCGAGCAGACATTTACCTTCGACAATGTGTTCGAGCGCCCCGTCGCTTCGCTCGGCCGGGGCTTCTCGGCTCCCGTCAAGTTGGAGGTCGATCGCAGTCATGAGGAGCTTGCCTTCCTGATGGCGCACGACTCCGATTCCTTCAATCGCTGGGAGGCCAGCCAGGAGCTGGCCCGACGCGTCTTGCTGGGGCTCGTCGGGCGTGTCGTCGAGGGTCAGCCGCTCGAGCTCGATGAGGGTCTCGTCCAAGCGTTTCGCAAGGTGCTGTTGGACCCGAGCCTCGATGGGTCGATGAAGGCGTTGACCCTGACCCTTCCGTCGGAGGAGCTGCTGGCGCAGGAGCTGAGCCTCGTCGATCCGGATGCGGTTCACCAAGCGAGAGGTTTCGCCGTCCGCGAAATTGCCTCGGCGCTCCGGGCAGACTTGATGCGCGCGTACGAGCAGCATGCGCGCGGCACCGAGGCGGTCGACAAGGTGCAGATCGCTCGCCGTCGCATGAAGAATCGCGCGCTCCGGTATCTGGTGGCGCTAGAGCAGCCCGAG
>CBDURI010000323.1:0-3411 GCA_965369435.1 uncultured bacterium | reverse complement strand
AACAATCCGGGCTCGGCGCCGATCGCGTCCAAGCTCTCGGCGCCTTCTACGTTGGTGACGAAGGTCATCATGCGGCCCCAGCCTTCATGTTGAGTTGACACACTCGCACCGGTGCTGAGCTCGGTCCACCCTTCCCAGGTGGTCTCGATGCCGCCAATCGGGATGATCTGAACCCACATGCGCCAGCTGGCGGGTTTTCCGTCCGCGCCCGGTATCCACAGATACGCATCCCCGGGCGTGACGCCCCCCGAGCTGTAGCTAATCAGGAGTGCGTCGCGGCCGTCATCGAGCTCGACGAGTGCGCGCTCGACGCCCGGGTCGAAGAATTTTACGACGGGGTTGAGCCAGAACGAATCGTTGATCCAATACGCGTACGCCGCGCGCAGAGCCTCCTCGGCGTCGGCGCCGGTTTGCTCGGTGCCCTTGCTCCACGCGCGGCCGCTTTGATCCGCGGTGCGGAAGAGGGCGCGGGAGTCGCCCCATCGAAGCTCGACCAAGTCACGTTCCCGGTCCCACACGTAGTGGTGTCGCTCGAAGAAAGACCAGCGGACCGCGCGCGTCCGATCCCAGGCTTCCTTGTTGACCGCCGCTTCCATCGACCGGGCGAGCGCGTCGGCCTCGGGTCCGGCCTGGCCTTCGGGTCTCGGGTCATTCAGTGAGTAGCCCAGCGCGACGATGCCCAGAAGCCCGAGGATGAGAATCGCAGCCAGGATCTGGAACGCGCGCATCATGACGGCCCAGCGAGCCTACACTGTGCAGCAGGGCCGCAAAAGAGCTATGAGTCCCCCCATGGGCCATTCGCCAGGACATCGCGGCGGCGCGCCGCAGGGCTTGCCAACGATCGACACCCGTGAACGGGGCGCCCCCAAGGACGGGGAGCCGCAGGTCATGGATCGGCGGCTATTCATGCAGCTGCTCGTTTTTCAGGTTCCGACCGGGGCTTCGGTTGCGGCCAACCAAGAGGCGTTGCTATCTGCACTCGAGGCAACCGACATTTCTGCGGTCGTCTACGCGGATGCGAACGACCCACGCGGAGTCGCTCTTCTGACCTTTTCGGAGGATCCAGCGCTCTTCGTCGACGCGGTTCGCCCGCTCTTCGAGGCGGAGCCCATGCGTGATTGGACTGTGCGCCCCGAGCTGACGATGATCGGGCGGACGTACAGTAGCGGCTACGAGCAAGACCTCGAGTTCTGGCTCCTCGATCGTCCCCGACAGACGGTGCTGAACCCCGAGTGGAACTGGGCGGTGTGGTATCCGCTTCGCCGGACGGGCGCGTTCGAGCAGCTCGAGGGAAGAGAGAAGGGCGGCATCCTCCGTGAGCACGCCACGATCGGCCGCGCGTACGGCGAGCAAGACCTTGCACACGACGTGCGCCTCGCCTGCCATGGCCTCGACACCAACGACAACGAGTTCTTGATCGGGCTGATCGGCGCGGAGCTCCATCCGCTGTCGCACGTCGTACAATCGATGCGTGGCACGGTGCAGACATCCCAGTACATCCAACAGATGGGGCCCTTCTTCGTCGGGCGCGCGATCGGCCGGCACGCAGGCTCGCAGAAGTGAGATCCGATGCCCGGTAATACCTTCGGCCAAGCCTTCCGCGTGACCACCGCGGGCGAGAGCCACGGGCCGGCCAACGTGGTGATCATCGATGGGTGTCCCCCGGGTCTTCCGCTCTCAGAGGAAGACATCGTCCCGGACCTCGCGCGCCGTCGCCCTGGACAGAGCAAGATCGTCACGCAGCGACAAGAACCCGACGTGCCCGAGATCCTTTCCGGTGTGTTCGAAGGAACGACGACCGGCACACCCATCGCGATCCTCGTTCGCAACCAAGATCAGCGCTCGCGTGACTACAGCAAGATCAAGGACGTGTATCGCCCCGGACACGCCGACTACACCTTCGATGCAAAGTTCGGTCGACGCGACTACCGTGGTGGTGGACGAAGCAGCGCCCGCGAAACCGTCGCGCGCGTGGCGGCAGGTGCAGTCGCCAAGAAGCTCCTTTCGCACGCGTTTGGCGGCGAGGTGCTCGGCTATGTCACGCAGGTCGGGGACATCGAGGCGACGATTCCTCCTCGGGTCACCCTAGAACAGGTCGAAACGCTTCCCGACGGCGAGCCCAACATCGTTAGGTGTCCCGATGCTGCCGCAGCAGCGCGGATGGTCGCACTCATTGAAAAAGTGCGAAAAGATCAAGACTCGATCGGCGGCGTCGCAGAGATCGTAGCGCGCAACGTGCCAGCAGGTTTGGGCGAACCTGTGTTCGACAAGCTCAAGGCCGATCTCGGGAAAGCTCTGTTCACTCTGCCTGCCGTGTTGGGTGTCGAGTACGGCGCGGGCTTTTCGGTCGCGACCGCGCGCGGCAGCGAAAACAACGATGCGTTCGAGACCGATGCCGCGGGCGTGATTCGTACGCGCTCGAACCGGCATGGCGGCATGTTGGGTGGCATCTCGAGCGGCATGCCGATCGTATTGCGTGCCGCGGTGAAGCCAACCAGCAGCCTTCCGCGCAGCCAAGACACCGTTACTTCGAGCGGGGACGCCACCACGATTCGAACGACGGGCCGTCACGACCCGTGCTTGTTGCCGCGATTCATTCCTATGGCGGAAGCTATGGTCGCGCTCGTACTTGCGGACCATTGGCTGCGCTGGCGGGCGATTCGCGACTAACGCGAGAAGTTCCAGGCGATGATCGCGATGGCGGCGGTGACGAGGACGGCGGCCCACAGCAGGTTCATGCCCTTGCTGTCTTTGGAGTCATCCGAGCCCACAGCGCGGCGGAACCCGCCCACCATGTTGCCCATGACCCCGGTGGTTTGTCCGCCAACCGTGTTGCGAGATGGGCCGTGGCCCTTCTTGTCGCGCTTCTTACCGGTGGAACTCTTCTTCTGATACCGCTTGCCCATATGAGATCATCCTATCCGGGATCGAGGCTCGCGTGAATCGCTTTTCGCGGAGGTAAGAGGGTGTAGTGCGGTATCGGTTGTCTGTCTCGGCGACACCTCTGGTGTTCTTTCTCACAGGCGACGAGCAATTGTGGCTGCGCGTCGGGGGCTCGGTGCGCCAGCCATCGCTCTTTGGCCTGCGTCGCCGCGGGGCGTCCTAGGCTGTCGAGGGCGAGTGCTCGGCTTCGTAGCAAGCTCTCGTTCCGCGGGGCGAGTCGCAGGCCCGCGTCGGCAGCAAGAAGAGCGTTTTCGTCATGGGAGAGGCTTCCGTACGCCCGCGCGAGGTCACGCCAAGCGCGCGAATCGAGGGGCGACGCTTCGGCCACGCGTTGATACGCGGCAGCTGCTTCGGCCCATCGCCACACGCGCGCGTAGGCGTCGCCCCGCACGCGATCGAGCACCGGATTGGGACCGATGAGAGCTTCGGCGCGTTGCGTGAACGCGAGGGCCTCGTTCGGCCGCCCCT
>CBDURI010000322.1:0-3447 GCA_965369435.1 uncultured bacterium | reverse complement strand
GCGTCATGAAGGTTCTCCACGTCTGCGCGGTGGCGTTCGGGCTCGAGACCCTGCTCTTGCCGCAAATCGACTATCTCGCGAGTCGCGGACTGACGGTCGAGGCGGCGTGCTCACCCGACACACGCATCGACGCACTCCGCGCCCGCGGCTACGTCATCCACGAAATCTCCGTGGATCGGAGGATCGCGCCTGGGCCCAACTCCAAGAGCGTTCTCGAGTTGGTCCGGTTGATGCGCGCGGAAAAGTACGACCTCGTGCACACCCACGCGCCAGTCGCCTCGGTACTCGGGCGCGTGGCCGCAAAGCTCGCCCGTGTCGAACGCATCGTGTACACGGCGCACGGCTTCTACTTTCACGAGCACATGCCCCGACAGAAGTACGCGCTCTACCACGGCATCGAAAAGTCGGTCGCACAGATCACCGACCGCATCCTGGTGCAAAGCCAGGAGGACTACGACACCGCAGTGACCAGCGGCCTCGGCTCCGCCGAGAAGATCAAGTACCTCGGCAATGGGATCGATTTGAGCCGCTTCCAGCCGACCGCAACGAACAACGGTAACCGAGCGCGGCTGCGACGCGAGCTCGGGATCCCGGAAGCCCGATCGCCCATCCTCGGCATCACCGGGAGGATCACCGAAGAGAAAGGATTCGGGGAGCTCGTGGAGGCTCTCTCGCTCCTTCATGCCGACTTCCCCGAGGCACACTTGATCGTCATCGGCGGACAGCTATCGACCGAGCGCGACGCGTTTCAGGACAAGCTCGTCGACTTCATCAGCCATCATAGGCTCCAATCGCATGTCACCTTCACAGGCTTTCGAAGCGACGTCCAGGAGCTCCTCGGTCTGCTGGACCTCTTCGTCTTGCCTTCGTATCGCGAGGGGCTTCCGCGATCGGTGCTCGAGGCAATGGCCATGGAGCTGCCCGTGGTGGCGACCAACATTCGAGGTTGTCGCGAGGCGATCGTGGATGAAGTGACCGGTCTGCTGGTCCCCGCCAAGAACGCCCGGGCGCTGTCCGAGGCAGCCCACAGAATCCTCGTCGATCCGGATCTCGCGCTGCGCATGGGGAAAGCTGGGCGAGAGCGTGTCGTCACGACGTTCGATGAGCGGTTCGTCTTTGCTCGCCTCGAGAAATGCTATCGAGAGCTCGGCGTGGTCTTCACATGAGGGTGCTGATCACCGGCGCAACGGGTTTCATCGGCCGGCACTTGATTCCGGTGCTCGAGGCGCAAGGGCATGAGCTGACGCTCGGCTTGCGCAACCCTGACACGGCCGCCCGCTTGCCGAAGGGCGAAGCGGGGAGCCAGCAACGCAGGCTCGTCGTCGTCGGGGAGATCGACGAGCACACCGACTGGCGTGAGGCGTTGCAGGAGGCCGACGCTGTGGTTCATCTTGCGGCGCGAGCCCACGTCCTCGATGAAGGGTCCGGCGAAAAGGCGGCTCTTACTCGAATCAACGAACGGGGAACTCGACGACTCGTCGACCAGGCCGTCGATGCGGGCGTCGAGCGCTTCATCCTGATGAGCTCCATTGGAGCCGTGACGACGGGAAGCGATGAGTGCGTCACACTCCACACCCCGTGCACGCCCGACACGCCGTACGGGCAAAGCAAGCGCGCCGCGGAGTGTGCGCTCATCGAACGGGCCACCCGGAGCCACATGGGCTGGACGATTCTCCGGCCGACGCTCGTCTACGGGCCCGGCAACCCCGGCAACATGCGGCGTCTCATCGCACTGGTAAAACGGGGCTTGCCCCTTCCGCTCGGCGCGATTCGCAACCGTCGGAGCTTCACCTTCGTTCGAAATCTCACGGACCTCATCGAGGTCGTCCTCTCCCACCCGAACGCCAGAGACGCGACGTTCCTCGTCGCCGACGGAGATGATCTGTCTACGCCGGAGCTCGTCGACAAGATCGCGCTGAACGTCGGGGTGCGAACGCCGCTGATCTCCGTCCCCTTGCCCCTGATACGTGGTATCGCCCAAGCAAGCGATGCATGGACCGCCGCGACTGGGGCTGCCGTCCCGTTCGGAACGCCGACCCTTCGACGGCTCGAGTCCTCGCTTTACGTGGATGTCGAGCCACTTCGCACACAACTCGATTGGTCGCCGCCTTTCAGCGTCGACGAAGGCCTACGATGCATGCTGACGCCGCAGTAACTTGGACGGTCCTATCGCTGCTCGCGTTCGTGCTGAGCTGGGTCGGCACGTGGACGCTGCGCCGGCATTTCGCACATCGCTTCATGGATCTGCCAACCCACCGAAGCTCGCACACCATGCCAACACCACGTGGCGGGGGTGTCGCATTCGTGCCGGCATTCCTCGCGGTCGCCGTCGTCGCCGCGTGGGTTGTACCCGTCGAAGATCGCGGGGCGGTCCCGGCGCTCTACCGGATCGCGATGGTGCTGCTGCCGCTCTTGCTCGTGGGCGCCGGGGACGACTCACGAGGCATCTCCGCGCGCGTTCGCTACTTGGTGCACCTCGCCTCCGCCGGGCTTGCGGTCTTTTGGTTCGGTCCGCTGCCAGGGCTCGAGCCGATCTTCGGAGACTTCGGCGCGCCATGGCTTGGCGCCGTCGTCACCGTCTTCACGTTCACCGCATTGATCAACTTCTACAATTTCATGGACGGCCTGGACGGCATCGTCGGCGGAACGAGCGCCGTGCAGCTCGCGTTTTTCGCGTTCTACCTGCATCAGCCGATTTGGTGGCTCTTGGTGGCCGCCGTGCTCGCCTTTCTCCTGTGGAACTGGCCACCCGCAAGAATCTTCATGGGCGACTCGGGCAGCACGGTCCTAGGAGGCGCCGTCGCCCTGGCTCTGCAGCACGCACCGGACGCGAAAACCATGTGGTGGGCAGGCGCCGTGACCGCCCCGCTCCTGGCCGATGCGGTCTTCACCCTCCTTCGCCGCCTCGTCCAGCGCGAGAACATCTTCGACGCACACAAGTCCCACATCTACCAACGCCTCAACCAGTCTGGCTGGTCCCATGGGCGCGTTTCAGCGACGTACGTCGCCGTGACCGTGCTTGTCGCATACCTCGTGACGAGCTTCAGCTGAACAGCAACGTGTCAGTTGATGTTGAACACGTTGTCGCTAATTTCGTTGCCGGGGATACGTCGTGTCGACTCCCGTGCCCCGAACGGCGCATTCGGCTCGGTCAGGTCGATGTCGTGGTCGACGAACTGCCCCCACTGCCACAGGAAGTCCGTCGCCCCGAGAGGATTGACGGTGGTCCCTTCTTCGTCGCAAACGATATTGCTGATCTCTCGAGCGGACAGTCGGCCGGCACCAGCCATCGACGACACGTCATCGCCATACGCGTCCGGAAGAACGCGGCGAAGCGGAGTGTGGGACGCCCCGAGCTCGTAGTGGGTGTGGTGATTACCCGTGCCGTCGATGTTGCGGTGCTGCAACGAAGACGGCCCTTCTAGCGGGTCCTTGATGAAAGGGTGG
>CBDURI010000321.1:0-3457 GCA_965369435.1 uncultured bacterium | reverse complement strand
TAGTCGCAACTCTGGCACCGCTAAGGGTCGTGAAGCTTCCAGCCGATGCGTTGATCGCCCCGTCGCACCCTGTCGCGCGCTTGCCTGCCGAGTGGGAAGAGTGCGTGCGCGCGTGGGGTGAACCCGTGTATCGGGGTAAGCAGATCTTCGACTGGATCCATCGCCAGGGCGTTCTCGACCCGGACGAAATGAGCAATCTGCCGAAGTCTCTGCGCGAGCGCATGAAAGAGGAGGGCCTGGGCTGGCCCATCGCCATTGTCTCGGAGCACGAGTCGGCCGACCAGACCAAGAAGCTAGTGGTGGGGATGCTGGACGGCGAGAGGGTCGAGACGGTATTGATTCCGGCACTCCGCAACGACCGCATCGTCACCCAGTGCATCTCGAGCCAGGTCGGGTGCGCGATGGGTTGTGTGTTCTGTGCTTCCGGTGTCGCGGGCTTGAAGCGCCAGATGAGCGACGCGGAGATCGTCGCGCAGGTGCTACTCGGTCGTCGCGAGCTTCGGCCCGACCAGCGGATTCGCAACGTGGTGTTCATGGGGATGGGTGAGCCCCTCCACAACTACGACGCAGTCGCGCGCGCACTCGTGCTCATCACGCATCCGGACGGCCTCGATCTTTCCAAACGGCGCGTCACGGTGTCGACGAGCGGTCTCGTCAAGCAAATCGATCGCCTCGGAAAGGATTTCGACGGTCGTGTGCAGCTCGCGGTTTCCCTTCACGCGGTGCGCGATGAAGACCGAAGCGCGATCATGCCGGTGAACCGTAAGCACGGTCTCGATGAACTGACCGACGCACTACGACGCTATCCCATGCCGAAGCGCCAGCGAATCACCATTGAATACACGCTGATCAAGGGCGTGAACGACTCGCTCCAGGACGCGAACGGGATGGTCGAGCTTCTCCGCGGCATCCCCGTGAAGGTGAACCTCATCCCGATGAACCCTATTTCCGCGTCTGATCTAGAAGCTCCCGATTCAAGCCACGTCACGCGTTTCCAAGAGCAACTGACGCGCCGGGGGCTCTCGGTGTTCGTTCGAAAGACACGCGGTGACGACGTCGCAGCCGCGTGCGGACAACTCGCATTCCACGGCGACGGCCCCAGATCCGCAGACTAGAGGCTGTTGCGAGCTTTGAGGGCTTTTACGATGTCGGGAAGCTCTTTGTCGATGTCCTCGGGTGTCTTGATGGGCTGAAACCGCGCGTCCGGGCCGTGCCGCTCGACACGCAAGAACGCCGAGTCGAGGAAAGCGGTCAACTCACCGACCAGGCGCTCGAACTGCACCGCGGCCTTTCCGTCTACGGTCTTATTCACCGCGAACCAGGTCAGCGGAAAGTCCACATCGATGGCGGCGGCATCGAGCACGAACGTGTTGGTGTTGAAGACCGGGATGCGTTCCTGATCGAAGTCTTCGGGAAAGCGAAACGCTTCCACGATCTGGGCCTTTCCGCCGACTCGCGCCGGGGCTCCACCTTTGTCGCCAGGTTCTTTCGGCGCCATTTCCGCCGTCAGCGCGGCGCCCGATTCGAGGTGTGCACCGATGATGGCCGGATCGAGCGTGGCCGTCAGGTTGTCGACGTTGGACATCATCAGTACGCGGCCCCCGCGATCGCGAAAGTCCTTCAGGATGCCAGAGCGCCGAAGCGCGAATGTGAGGTCACCGTGGCCCGGTGCGTGAGAGGACAGGGCGCCCGAGCTATCTTCGAAGAGCTCGCCTTCGGGTGTGACGCGAAGCGAGATGAACTGTGGGAAGGTCTTGATGGGGCAGCATTGCGTGCTGAGCGGCTCTGCCATCTGTCGAATCGCTTCGTCGGTCGCAAAGCTCGTCATGAGGTACACCGGGATCCTCGCGCTTGCCCGCTCCGCTACCGCGTTGATGTCCCTGAGCTTCAGCTCCAGGAACGACTGACCATCGAGCACTTCCACAGCCGCTTTGACGACCCCGCCAAACCGGGTTGCCATGCCGCCTGCCAAGATCACGGCCGCGACCTGGCCCTTCCGCATGGCCTCCTCGCCGCGGTCCGTCAGTGCCCGCCGCACGTCGCCACCAAGGGGCGGGAGCGCTCGCAGGTCGCCTTCCTCTGGGGGCTCCACGCCGCCGACGATCCGGTTTTGGGCCTCTCCGAGCTCGCCCCGCGCCAAGCGTTCTCTCAGCGATTCGAAGGGGATGTCCTCAAATCCATAGCGTTGAAGAAGTTCGGCCGTCTGTGCGTCTATTTCTCGTGAGGTCATCAGAATTGCCGAAACCCAAGCACTTTATGCGCGTTGTGTCGAGCGGTCCGACGCTGCTCAGCGATTGGGGGGTGACTGCCGGACCGAGCAGACGTACAGATCAAGGAGGACCCATGGATTTTCTAGTTCGGCTCACGGCGGTGTATGCAATGTTGGTCGCCACGATCGCGACGGTTCCGGCGGGTGCCGACTACGACGGACCCGATGGCTACTGCCCGACCTATGAGCTCGACGTGTCACACGATGGTTACCCTCGAGCGGCGCAGGAGAGCGAGGCAGCCGAGCCGACGACCTATGTGATCATCGAGGCGGCGTCCGGCGCGACAGAGCAGATCGACGGGGAGACCGTCATCGTGGTTCAAGAGCCCGCGCCTACGGCTGCCACGGCGGCCGCTCCACCACCACCGCAAACCGTCGTTGTGGAACAATCCGTGGTCCCTTGTGTCGAGGGGATTTGGGTCGATCCCTACTGGGCCTACACGGATGGTGACTACGTGTGGGTGAACGGGCATTGCGTCGTTGAACGCGTGAACTATGTCTTCGTGCAGCCTCGCTGGGACTACTACTCGAGCGTGTGGTGGTTCGTGCCGGGGTACTACCGGCCCTACGGCGTGTACGTCGGTTTTGGTTACTATCGCCCGTGGCACTGGTACCCGCCCTACCATCATCCGTACTACCGCACGCGTCACCCGGTCCCGGTACACAGAGCTTTGCCGCGGCGACCGCCGACCGTTCGCACGACACCGGTTCCGCGGCGCGGCGTCCTACCTCGTCCCGGCCACACGGGCGGGCGCACCACCACGGTCGGACGGCGCCCTCCGACGACCTACGGGCGCACAACCGTCGTCGGGCGTGTGGGCACAACTCCGACTCGAACGGGGACCGTGACACGAACACGACCCAGCGTGAATCGGGTCGACACCGTCGGCCGTGCGCGCCCGACCCCTACGCGGACCACGAGGACCACCGTGGTCGGCCGCCCTCCGACATCGACGACACGTACCGGCACCGTCGGCCGTGTCGGTACTCGACCGACGCTCACCAGGACGGCTCCGCGGTCACGCCCGAGTGGCGCCGTCGTCCGTTCTCCTCGCGCGAGCCCAACCCGCACAGGGAGCGTCAGGCGGCCTCCATCCACGCCGCCCTCGAGAAGTTCATTGGGCCGGCCCAGCACGGCCCCGACTCGCACCGGTGGCGTGCGGCGCCCGAGCGCTGCTCGTCCGAGCG
>CBDURI010000320.1:0-3458 GCA_965369435.1 uncultured bacterium | reverse complement strand
TCGTCAATGACATGGCTGAGGGCGTGGCGCCGCTCATTGAAGAAGTGAGCGGAGGGCGAGTTCGCCTTCGAATCCTGAGCAACCTCGCCGACCGCAGACTGGCTCGCGCGCAGTGCGCCATTCGAGAAGACCTCCTCGCTCGACAAGGACGCGAAGGGTGCGAGGTGGCCGAGGGCGTCGTCGAAGCCTACCGATTCGCCGCCGCCGACCCATACCGCGCGGCCACACACAACAAAGGCGCCATGAATGGGATCGACGCCGTGGGCGTGGCGACCGGCAACGACTGGCGAGGCGTCGAGGCGGGAGCGCACGCCTACGCGGCCCGCAACGGGAGATACGAGCCGTTGACTCGCTGGTGGCGAAAAAACGGCTACCTCCACGGCGAGATCGAGCTCCCGATGGCGGTCGGCACGGTCGGCGGTTCTACTCGCGTGCAACCGACGCTGCGGGTTCTTCACAAACTGCTTCGTGCCGAAACCGCCCAGGAGCTTGCCATGGTCATGGTCGCGGTGGGACTCGCGCAGAACCTCGGCGCGCTCTGCGCGTTGGCAACCGAGGGCATTCAGCTCGGGCACATGAACCTTCATGCGCGCACGGTCGCGCTGGCCGCGGCCGCGGAATGACGACACATGGTTGCACACGCACTTAGAACGCACGCGCCTGCGGCAGATACCGCGCTCGACCGGGGCGTCGGTGCGCTCCTGCGGATGCAGCGCGCCGATGGAAGCTGGGAAGGCGAGTGTGTGTGGTGTCCGATGTTGACCGCGCAGTACACCATGACCGCGCACATCATCGGCTTGGATATTCCGTCGAAACGCCGTCAGGGGATCCTCACACACTTCCAGGCGACGCAGAACGATCGCGGCGTGTGGGGGCTCCATCCCTTCGACGAAGGAAGCCTCTTCGTGACGACGCTCGTCTACGTGGCGGCGCGACTTCTTGGGGTCTCCGCAACCGCACCGTGGCTGCAAGGCGCGCGTCGCATGTTCGATCGCGACGGAGGCGTGCAGCGGATTCCGACCTGGGGCAAGGTTTGGCTGGCGTTGCTGGGCCTCTACGATTGGGAAGGCATCAATCCGATCCTTCCGGAGGTCTGGGCCCTCCCGCCGCGGGTGCCGTTTCATCCGGCGAACTTCTACTGCCATACGCGCTCGATCTATCTCGGGCTCGCGGTGCTCTACGGGGAGCGATTCGTGGCGCCGAACGCCCCAGTTCTCGATCAGCTTCGCGTCGAACTCTACGCCGGGCGCCATGATGCGATCGATTTCGCCGCCTACGCGAACGACATCCGCACAGGCGACGCCCCCTTTCGCGCCAGCGCCGGGCTTCGAGCGGTCTTCGCACTGAGCCGATTCTACGAACGGCTTCAGCTCAAAGGCGTGCGTCGCCGAATCCTCCGACAGCTTCGCGAACGGATGCGACGTGACCTTCGCGCCAGCAGCCATCTTTCGCTGTCGCCGGTCAATGGTCTCCTCACCATCCTGGCACTTTGGTCCGACGACCCGGAGGATGCCGAGCTGAAACCCGCCATTGAGAAGCTCGACGCCTGGTTCTGGGAGGACGCGCGCGAAGGGTCACGAGTCGCCGGAGCGGGAAGCGTCTGCTGGGATACGTCCTTTGCGCTTCAGGCCCTTTGTGCGCTGCCAGGCTCGACTCAAAGCGACGCCCTGACCCGCGGGGCGTCGTTTCTCGCGACGCAACAAG
Organism: uncultured bacterium; assembly: GCA_965369435.1. Taxonomy (GTDB): domain Bacteria; phylum Myxococcota_A; class Polyangia; order Polyangiales; family Houyiibacteriaceae; genus SG8-38. The sequence goes on along the minus strand of CBDURI010000320.1, from coordinate 1,754 downwards.
TCGATCAACCGAGTTTCGACTACCGTGCCGCTCACCGAATCGATCCGAGCGGGGGCTGGTGTTTCTCCGAGGTTGGACACGGCTGGCCCGTCAGCGATTGCACCGCGGAGTCGCTCCTAGCTCTGCTGCACAGCCGGCCAGAGAGTCTCGGCCGGGAAGGCGCCGCGCGTGCCGGGCGATTCATTCTGCGGTGTCAAAACTCCGACGGAGGCTTTGGTAGCTACGAGCCGAGCAAGACGTCGTTTCCGCTCGAGTGGATGAACCCGTCGGAGATGTTTGGCCGGTGCATGGTCGAGCGGTCGTACGTCGAGTGCACGGCGTCTTGTCTCATGGCGCTTCGCGAAATCCAACGCCGCTATCCCGATCTTCTTCGCCATCGAACCGAGCGCGCCATCGAGCGCGCCCGCGACTCTCTCATCACGGCCCAGAACCTCGACGGAACCTGGGATGCCGCCTGGGGCGTACACTATATCTACGCCACGATGTTCGGAGTCCGCGGTCTACTCGCAGCCGGTATTGCGCCTGACGACGAGCGAATCCAGAAGGCGCGCCGGTGGTTACTGGCGCATCAACGTTCGGACGGCGGCTGGGGCGAGCACCATGCGAGCGGTACGGTGGGGCGGTACGTCGATGCACGCGAGGGGCTTTCGGTGCAGACCGCCTGGGCGCTGATCACACTGGTCGAGGCGCGCGAGCCGGACGGCTCCGCCCTTGCGCGTGCTGCGGACTTTCTCGAGTCCACCCAGTTGGATTCGGGAGAATGGCCCGACGGAGAGTTCGTCGGAATTTTCTTCGAGACCGCGTTGCTGAACTACCGACTCTACCGACAATACTTCCCGGTGATGGCGCTGGCGCTCTTGCGGCGTTCCCTCACCGACCACGAGACACGAGGGAGAACCGATGCAAGCACCGCACCTTCAAGCCGTCCCTGAACCCCTCGGTAGGACCGAGCCGACCGGCTGGCTCGGTATCGTCCGGATGGAGGTCGATACGCGCTTACTCGAGTTTTTCGAGGAAAAGAAACGTGAAACGGCCGACATGTCGCCGCCTACGCTCGAGCTCGTCGACGAGATCGAAGCGTTGACGATGCGCGGCGGAAAACGTCTGAGGCCCGCCGTCGCTGCCGCCGGATACCGCTGCGTTCGCCCGGGACATGGCATGGAACGCCTCGTCGAGCTCTCCGCGTCACTCGAGCTCTTGCAGAGTTATCTTCTCATCCACGACGATTGGATGGACGACGATGAAGTGCGTCGGGGTGGTGCCGCGGTACACGCGAGCCTTCAGAGCAGCCATCAAGACCCCCACCTCGGCGCTGCCCTCGGCGTGCTCGCCGGCGACCTGGCGTCGACTTACTCCTGGGAGCTCTTCCTGGAGGCGCCCTACCCCATGCAGGCCTGGGCCCAAGCCAGCGCGATGTTTCTCAAGATCCAAAAAGAAGTGTACTGCGGGCAGCAGCTCGACCTCACAGGCGACTCCGACGTGGCACGCATGCACGCGCTGAAGACGACGAGCTACTCCGTCCGCGGGCCGCTCCTCCTCGGAGCGCTGCTCGGGAATCCGAGCGCTCGGCAACTCCAGGCACTCTCGGATTGGGCAGGACCCATCGGTGAAGCGTTCCAGATCCGCGACGATCTGCTCGGCGCGTTGGGGTCTCCCGACAGCACGGGAAAGCCGGGCATGGACATCCCGCACGGAAAGGTGAGCAGTGTGCTCGTCGAGCTCCGTCGTTCGACCGATCGAAGAGAGCGCGAGCC
>CBDURI010000319.1:0-3475 GCA_965369435.1 uncultured bacterium | reverse complement strand
GAGCAGAAGTGCTCGTAGTCGATGTAGTCGGTGATGGTCGGATGATCGCCGCAGACCGGGCAGTCCTTGTTGCGACGGAGCTTGAAGGTGCGGAACTGCATTTGCAGCGAGTCATATTGCAGGAGCCGTCCGACCAAGGGGTCGCCACGCTCGAGGACAATCTTGACCGCCTCGGTCGCCTGAAGGGTACCGATAGCGCCCGGGAGAACACCGAGAACGCCTGCCTCGGCGCACGAGGGCGCGAGATGAGGAGGTGGCGGCTCCGGGTACAAGCAGCGGTAGCACGGACCCTGGCGCGGCCAGAACGTCGTGACCTGGCCATCGAAGCGGAAGATCGAACCGTGGACCACCGGAATGTCCTTCCACACGCTCGCGTCGTTGACGAGATAACGGGTGGCGAAGTTGTCGAGGCCATCGACGATGACGTCCCAGTCCTGATCAAAAATACGATCCACGTTTTGGCGCGTGAGGCGCTCGTTGAATGTAATGACATTGACGTCGGGGTTGAGGTTTTCGATCGTGCGCTTGCCGCTTTCGACCTTGGACATGCCCACGCGGTCGAGGCCGTGCAACACCTGACGCTGCAGGTTCGACTCGTCCACGGTATCCCCATCGACGAGACCGATCGTGCCGACGCCCGCAGCCGCAAGGTAGAGAGCTGCCGGTGATCCGAGCCCGCCCGCGCCGAGCAACAGCACGCGCCCCTGCAACAGCTTGGCTTGACCCTGCTCACCCACCTCGGGCAGCAACAGATGCCGCGAGTATCGGGTCAGCTGTGCGTCGGTGAATGCAAAGGGCTGCGTCGTTGGGAAGCCCTGGTCCTTCCACTGAGTGAACCCAGGGTTCGCCGACTCGACATTCGTGTAGCCGAGCTCGAGAAGGACCTTAGCCGCAAACGCGGAACGAATCCCTACCGCACAGATCGTGACGATCTTCGCGTCCCTGTCGGGCAGCCGCGAACCCGCCTGCATCTCGAGAAAGCCTCGCGGGATGTGAAGCGCGCCCGGCACGTGACCTTGTCGCCACTCGTCCTTTTCGCGCACGTCGACGAGGATCAGTGGTTCGTTCGCGTCGAGCCGCTCCTTCAGGTCCTCGAGGGAGACCTGCCGAATGGCGGCCTTCACCTCCTGGAGCAAGTCAGCATATGTCTTTGCCATGCCCGCCAATATGTAACTCCCAGCTGTTTCGTCAAGGCTAACGGGGCGTTAGCTCATATACAGTGGTTTTCGCATCGGTTTTGTCGGGTATTTCTGCCGGGAGCTGCTGCCCTAGGCCGCGCGGCGGAGGACGCCCTGGTCGAGCGCATACCCCCGCAGCGCGCTTCGAAGCCGTTTCCGGCCGCGGTGAAGACGGGACATCACCGTTCCCACGGGGCAGGCCAGCTGGTCTGCGGCGTCCTGATACGAGAGATCGCGGAGGTCCACGAGCTCCACGGCTTCACGAAACTCGGGTCGCAGGGCGCGCAGGGCGGCGGTTACTTCGTCGCCAAACCCCTCGTGTACGGCGCGCTGGCTGGTCCGGCTCGCGCTACGCAGCTCGTCGAGCCCCTCCTGTTCGCGCTTCTTTTTGCGATAGTGGTTGATGTAGGTGTTGAACAGAATGCGCCGTGTCCACGCGCGCGCGTTGGTCCCCGGGCGAAAGCTCGCACGCGCTTGCCAGGCGCGCGCCAGCGTTTCTTGGACGAGGTCGTCGGCAAGGGCGGTGCTTCGGGCCAGCCGAAGGGCGGTTCGGGAAAGCTCGGGCACGCAAGGCAGGATTTCTTCGTCGTAGTGTTCTTGGTTCTGCATCGGGGTGGTCTCCACCTCGATGTCATTGCAACCACGATGCCATCCCAGAAACCCAGGCAATTCAGGGCGACCATGGGTGTGCGGGCGTCAGCTTGTCCCCAGAGTGACACGCTGTCGTGTCAACCTGTCGCCTGGTCGTCCGCTCAGTGGCCCTGTTGGCGAGCCAACACCAGAGGCACCGCATCCGCAACTTCGGACGCGATGAGACCCCGGTCCCCGACCGAGGCCTCCACTCCGGCAAGCGCGTGCAAGAGCGCACCCGCGATCGCCGCGTCGATGGGCGAGAGAGTCATCGCGAGCGCACCGACCACGCCACTCAGGACGTCGCCCGTCCCCGCAACCCCAAGCGCCGGCGTTCCCTCCGCGCACACGCGCAGCTCATCCGCACCGGCGACAATGCTGCGCGCACCTTTCAAGATCACGACCTGGCCTGAGATCTTCGCGAGCGCCTCGGCAGCCGCAAAGCGATTGGCTTGAATGTCGGGAGTCGATTGGCCTAGCAAGCGGGCCGCCTCGCCGGGATGCGGCGTGAGAATCCGCGGCGCCCGGGCGCCCTTCAGCGCAGCGAGACCGTCCTCGGCAACATGGGTCAGTCCGTCGGCGTCGATGACGGCGGGGACGCAGGCATGCAGCGCGAAGGCGTGCGCCCACGAACGTCCGAGCTCGTCCAGCCCAAGTCCCGGACCGATCACGACCGCACGCTTCCCTTCGCAGAGCGACTCGACGGCGGCTTGGTCTGCGTCCGGCGGAAGAGCAGTCGTCATCAGCTCGATCACTTTCTCTTCGAGCGCAGCACGTGCATCGGCCCGCGCCCCGATCGTCACCAGCCCAGCCCCTGCGCGAAACGCCGCCCGCCCTGCGAGCACGGCCGCGCCGGTCTTGCCCGGCGCCCCACCGATCACGAGCAGGTGGCCGTTGGTCCCCTTGTGCGCATCCCCCGCACGTGGCGCGATGAGCGTGCCGAGGTCGCCCCTCGCCCAGAGGCTCGCGCCGGACGAGCCCCCTACGGGAACACCGATGTCGGCCACGCGCACGTCGCCCGCATGCTCCACACCTGGAAACTGATGAAGGCCGCGCTTGTGGCCGGCAAACGTCACGGTCAACGCCGCATGCGGCGCGATACCGAACACCGCCCCCGTGTCCGCATCGAGCCCACTCGGGAGGTCCAGCGACACCAGTGGTGCAGACGCCTCATCCATCGCCGCAATTGCAACCGCGTAACCGCCGGCCACCGCCCGGTCGAGGCCCGTGCCGAAGAGGCCGTCGACGACGAGGGTCGCGCTTCGGAGGTGCTCCCCGATCCCCTCTGCGTGCTCCGGGGAAAGCTCGATCGTCTCCACGCCAAGCTTGCCAAGAAGCGCCCAGTTGCTCTGCGCATCACCGCGCAGCCGAGACCCGTCCCCGATCAGCACCGCAAGGGGCCGGTGTCCCTGAAGCGCCAGGCGTCGCGCCATCACCCAGGCATCTCCGCCGTTTTGTCCCGGTCCTCCGAGCAGCACGACGCGCCCGAGGCAATCGCCGAACACCTCGCACACGGCCTGGGTTGCGCCGCGCCCGGCGTTCTCCATCAGCACCAGACCAGCGACGCCAAGCTCCTTCATGGCCGCGCGATCCACGTCGCGCGACTCGTCGCGTGTAAAAAGCGGCTGCACCATTGGATTATGCCCTAGGCGGCTCGCGTCACAAAG
>CBDURI010000318.1:0-3493 GCA_965369435.1 uncultured bacterium | reverse complement strand
AAGGCAAGCCGTTCATCACGACCACGGCCGAGGCCGTGAAGACCATGCAGGTCGTCGACGCGGTCTACCGCGCCGCAGGCATGTCGCCTCGCTAGACCGATCTAGTCCCCTCTAGTCCCCTCTAGTCCGCTCTAGGCGCTCACGAATTGTTTGAGGGCGGCGTCGCCATGGACGTTGCGTAGCTTGCGGAGCGCTAGGGCTTGCAACTGACGAATGCGCTCTCGGCTGAGTCCGAACTCTCGACCGATCTCAGCCAGGGTGTGCGATTCCTTCTCGCCGATGCCGAAGCGCATGCGGATGATCCGTTGCTCCCGCGGATTCAGAGTATCGAGCGCTCGAAGCACCGACTTCGAAAGGTCCTCACCGATCACTGAATCCATCGGGGTGCCCGCTTCGTCGTCGGCGATCAGGTCGCGGAGCTCGCTGTTCCCGTCGTTGCCGACCGGCATTTCAAGCGAAACCGTGTCGCGCGAGATCATGAGCAGATTTGCTATCTGGTCTGTCGGAAGCTTCATGCGCTGTGCGATTTCCGCCGGAGAGGGCTCGCGCCCGAACTCCCCGGTGAGCTTGCGCGTCATACCGGTGACCTTGGTGAGGAGCTCGCAGGCGTGGACCGGAATGCGAATCGTGCGAGCTTGATCGGTTGTCGCTCGGGCCATCGACTGACGAATCCACCACGAAGCGTACGTCGACAGCTTGTAGCCCCGCTGGTAGTCGAACTTATCGATCGCCCGCATGAGGCCCATGTTGCCTTCCTGGATCAGGTCCATGAAGGGGAGGCCGCGCTTGAGATACTTCTTCGCGATGGCGACGACGAGGCGAAGGTTGGCTTCGACCATCTCGGCTTTCGCGCGCTCCACGTCGGCGTGGGCGGTAGTGACGATGTGATGCAGCTTGCGGAGCTGATTGGCGGAAAGCCCCGAATCGACCTCCGCTTTCTTGCGGCTCGTGGAGCCTTCGTCGCACGACTGTACGTATGAATCGAGGGCACACAGCACAGCCTCGAAGCTCGAATCGATGGCGGCCTCTCTGACGGCTAGCTCACCGGCCTCGACGCGCTCGCGCACTTCGGTGATCTCATCGGCGTGGAGCTTGTGCTCGACGACCGCGTCGAAAATGATCTGACGACCCTTTTCGATCTGGCGTGCGAGCTCGACTTCTCCTTCTCGCGTGAGGAGGCTCACAGAGCCCATCCAGTCGAGATACGTCTGCACCGGTTCCGCGCTGAGTAAGTTGGTCTTCTCGGTGGACTTGGCGCCGCGTCGGCGGTCCGCCCGCCGATTCTTGCCTTGGTTGACCGTCACCTCGACGCCCGCGGCCTCGATCCGGCGAAGGAACTTCCGAACCGTTCCCTGGGTCGCGCCAATCTTCGCGATAACGTGGGACGCTTCGTTGTAGGTGATCCAACCCCGTGCTTTCACGGCATCGATCACTTCGTTCATTATGACGGTATCGCTGGACTTTTTTATTGGCATTGCTAGTTCTCCGCTGTGTCTAAGCGTGTGGTACCATCGCACTGGAAAATTAGCAACCATATGATCAAAAAAATCTAGTTATACTGTGAACGGAACATCACCCTATGGGGTGTCCGAGCCCGCGAGACCCCGAAAAGAACGTGGCTTTGACGCAACGGTTCGGCTGCTTCAGATTGATTGAATACTCATTCATTTTTTGGTTGCCGCGAGTCGGCGGCAGCCTCTAGGATCCCGGGGCATGTCCGAACAGCGTTATCCCGTTCTGCGTTCAAAGGCCGATACGAAATCCGAGACCTATCGAGCGAACCGCGCGGGCAATCTCGAAGCGTTGCAAGAAGTCGCCGACGCGCTCGCAAAAGCCAACGGCGGCGGCGGCGAGAAGTACGTGAGCCGGCATCTGTCGAGGGGCCGGATCCTGCCGCGTCAGCGCATCGAGATGCTCCTCGATCGTGACAGCTTCTTCTTGGAGATCGCCGCACTCGCGGGGCACGGGATGAGAGGGGAGACGAGCGGAAGCTCGGTCGTCGGTGGTGTCGGCCTCGTCAGTGGCGTCGAATGCTGCTTACTCGCCAGCGAAGCGACCGTGAAGGGGGGCGCAATCAACCCGACCAGCATGTTGAAAAGCGGCAGGCTTGCCGAGATCTGCGAGCAGAACCGGTTGCCAGGGATCAGTTGCATCGAATCGGCGGGCGCTGATCTACCGAGGCAGGATGAGATCTTCGTTCCTGGCGGCGCAGGCTTCCGCCATCTCACGCAGCGCTCCGAAAACAAGATTCCGACCATCTGTCTCGTCTTCGGCAGCTCGACGGCGGGCGGTGCGTATATGCCGGGCATGAGTGACTACGTGGTGATGGTCAAAGAGCAGGCACAGGTCTATCTTGCTGGTCCTCCGCTGGTGAAGATGGCTACCGGCGAAGAGACCGACCACGAAGAGCTCGGCGGCGCCGAGATGCACTCTACGATCAGCGGCGTCTCCGACTACCTCGCCGAGGACGAGATGGACGCGATTCGTCTCGGAAGAGAGATCGTCGCGCATCTCGAGTGGGAAAAGCAGGGCAGGCTTCGACCCAGGCCCGTCGAAGCGCCGCTTTACGATTCAGAGGAGCTATTGGGAATCGCATCCTCCGATGTGCGGGTCCCCTTCGATCAACGCGAGGTGATTGCCCGGATCGTCGACGGCTCGCGGTTCAGCGAGTTCAAGCCTCTCTACGGCAAGACGATGCTTTGCGGCTGGGCCCATATCCACGGGTTTCCTGTCGGTATCATCGCCAACAACGGCACGATCTTCAGTGACAGCGCCAACAAGGGCGCGCAGTTCATCCAGCTCTGCAACAGCAGTGACGTCCCGTTGGTATTCTTGCAGAACACGACCGGCTTCATGGTCGGCAAACAGTACGAGCAGAACGGGATCATCAAGCACGGCGCCAAGATGATCAACGCGGTCTCCAACAGTACCGTTCCGGCGATCACCATCATGACGGGGTCGAGCTACGGCGCCGGCAACTACGCGATGATGGGTCGCTCGTATCGTCCGCGCTTCGTCTTCACGTGGCCCAGTCACAAGATCGCGGTCATGGGTGGCAAGCAGTTGGCGGGTGTGCTGGACATCATTCAGCGCGGCGCTGCCAGGAAGAAGGGCATCGAGGTCGACGAGAAGATGCTCGAGCTCGCCAAGATGATGACCGAGAAGCAGATCGAGGATCAGTCGACCGCGCTCTATGCGACCGCGCGGCTTTGGGACGATGGCATCATCGACCCCCGAGACACGCGCACGACGATCGCCATCTGCCTGTCGGCCGCTTACAACGCTCCCGTCGAAGGGACCACGTCATGGGGCGTCTTTCGTCACTGAGGAGCAAGCGGCCGTTGAGCATAACGATTCAGAAGGTCCTCGTTGCCAACCGGGGCGAGATTGCCCGTCGCATCATGCGGACTTGCCGCAAGATGGGAATTGCGACCGTGGCGGTCTACTCCGATGCAGACGCGTCGATGCCGTTCGTCGCCGAGGCGGACGAAGC
>CBDURI010000317.1:0-3505 GCA_965369435.1 uncultured bacterium | reverse complement strand
CTTTGGAATACTCGAGTGTCGAATCTGATGAACAATTACGTATGAAAAGGTAAAAATTACGTATCGTGACGGTCACCGCGGATGCCCACTTCGAGGGTGCGGGCCCAGCCCCGATCGACGGTCGCGCTCTTGGACGCGACCCTGAGGTTCGGATGACCTAGTGCGCAGCGCCCCAGTTTGGCCCCCATCCCACGTCCACGGGCAACGGCACGGACAGGGGTACAGCGTTCTGCATGTGGTCGACAACCAGCTTTTCGAGCGCCTCGTGTTCATCGGGTGGTGACTCGAAGACGAGCTCGTCGTGCACCGTGAGTACCATGCGGCTCTGCAGCTGCTTCTTTTCGATGTCGTGTTGGATGCGCACCATGGCGATCTTCATGATATCGGCTGCAGTCCCTTGAATCGGGGTGTTGCGGGCGACTCGTTCGGCGGCCGCTCGGAGGTTGTGGTTGGTGCTTCGAATGTCGGCAAGGGACCGGCGCCGGCCCAGGAGCGTCGTGACCAGTCCGTTGGCGCTGGCTTGCTCGACCACTTCATCGAGGAACGCTTTGACTCCGGCGTACTGCTCGAAGAAGGCATCGATGTAGCGTTGGGCTTCCTTGCGTTCGATCTTTAGATTGCGCGCGAGTGCGAACTGGGTCTGGCCGTAGATCACGGCGAAGTTCACCGTCTTGGCCTGGCTGCGCATGCTCTTGGTGACCTCCTCGGGTTGAACCCCGAACAGCGCGCAGGCGGTCTGCACATGGACGTCGTCTCCGCGGGAGAAGGCGTCGACCAGCGCGGGATCCCGGCTGAGGTGTGCGAGCACTCGAAGCTCGATCTGCGAGTAGTCGGCCGCCAGCATCGACCAGCCCTCCTCCGGCACGAAGGCGTCGCGCACCCTGCGGCCCATCTCGGTCCGAACTGGAATGTTTTGGAGGTTCGGATCGCTCGAAGAGAGCCGCCCAGTGGCGGCCACCAGCTGGTTGTAGCGGGTGTGAATGCGCCCGGTGTCTGGATTCACCTCTCGCGGTAAAGCGTCTAAATACGTGCTCTTGAGCTTGGAAACAGAGCGGTATTCGAGGATCGATCGAGGCAGCGGGTGCAGTAGCGCGAGCTCCTCGAGAACCCCCTGATCGGTCGAGCGCGCGGTCTTGGTCTTCTTGATGACCGGCAGGTCGAGCTCGTCGAACAGGATGGTTTCGAGCTGCCGTGGCGAGGAGACGTTGAACTCGTGGCCGGCTAGCTCCGTGCATTGCGCACGGAGCCTTTCGAGCTCTGCGCCCGCCTGCTCCGAGAGCGTTTCGAGGGGCTCCGTATCGACCCTGATCCCGTTGAGCTCCATCGTGGCGAGGACCTCTGCGAGCGGCAGCTCGATGTCGTAGAAGAGGCGTTCGAACTCCCCTTCGTGCATGCGCGGCGTCAGCAGCTCGCTCAGCCGAAACGTGAAGTCTGCACGCTCGTTGGCGTACCCGGCGACGGGGCCCACCTCGACCTCGTCCCAGTTCAGGGCCTTCTTCCCCTTACCTCGGACAGCCTGCTCTTCGGTCAGATCACCGTCCAGCTCCTGCCGCGCCACGTCTTCGAGACGATGGGCGTGTCGCGAGGGATCGAGAAGATAGCTCGCAATCGATGGGTCGAATTGAATGCCTCGAAGCGTCACGCCGCGTCGCGCCCAAAACACCGCCTCGCGCTTGGCGAGTGCGAGCTTTGGGATGAGCGAGTTCTCGAGCAGCGGCGTCAGGATGGGCCCTGCGTCTGCCCAGCTCAAATGATCGGGCGCACCGATGTATCGATGCCCGAGGGGGATGTACGCGGCGACGCCTTCCACCCAGCTCAGCGCAACCCCGACGAGCTCTGCGCGGATTGGATCGTCGATGTCCATCACCGAATACAGCGCGAAATTGCCGGTTTCTCGAATCGCGCTGGCGACTCGCGAGAGGCCCTCGGCAGTCGTGATCGTGTCGTAGTGGCCTTCGACCACAGAAGCCGACTCGTCCTGCGACGTGGACGCGACTTGCGCGAGCAGGCGCGTGAGCTCGAGCTCGCTGAAGATCGCTCGCAGCGCATTGGTGTTCCCGCCGGTGAACGGACGGCTCACCGCGTCCGAATCGATCGCAACGTCCGTCCGCAGCGTCACGAGCTCCCGGGAGGTCAGCGCACCCTCGCGATGTTCGGTCAGCTTTGCCTTGAGCGCCTTGCGGGTGATGCTCTCGATGTTCTCGTAGATGCCGTCGAAGCTGCCAAATTCATCGAGGAGCTTGGCGGCGGTTTTCTGCCCCACCGAGGGCACCCCCGGCACGTTGTCGGAGCTGTCGCCCATCAATGCGAGCAGGTCACGTACTTGCCCTGGGTCCACCCCGAGCTTCTCGCGGGTCTCCTCGGCGCCGAACACTTTGTTGCGCATGGTGTCGTACATGACGACATCTGGCCCGACGAGCTGAAGCAGGTCCTTGTCGGCGCTCACGATCACGACCCGGAGCCCCTTGTCGCGGGCCTGGCCCACCAGCGTTGCGATGATGTCATCGGCTTCGAACCCCGGCGCCTCGATCGGCGACATGCCCCATGCCTCGACCACCTGCCCTACGCGAACCATCTGCTGTTGCAGATCGGCTGGAACCGGCGGACGGTTCGCTTTGTAGGCCTCGAAAAGATCTTTCCGGAACGACCTTTTTTTCGAGTCCATCGCCACGATGAGCGTGTGGGGCTCGCGCTCCCGCAATAGCTTGAGCAGCATGCTGCAGACCCCGGCTACGGCGTGGGTCGGCTCCCCTTTGCTATTCGAAAGCGGTGGAAGCGCGTGATAGGCGCGGAACACGTAGGAGCTGATATCGATCACGTAGATCGTCTCGAGGTCCCCCTTCTTGGGCAGCTTCTGCGCCATGCGTGGGCACCATCCAATGCTCGAAACGGGCGGTCAAGGTGCGAAGCCCGGTTGCATGGCGGCGACGGGGCATGCTACGCGCACGAGCCGCAGGACCCGGATCCAAATCGGTATGTTTGAGACGCTGACAAAGGGCTTTCGCAACGCCCGCAATCGACTGGCCGGTGTCACCGAGCTCACCGAAGAGAACATCGATCAGGCGCTCCGCGACGTACGCCTATCGCTGCTCGAAGCCGATGTGGAGTTCGGTGTCACCAAGGCGTTCCTTGCGCAGGTGAAAGAAAGGGCCGTCGGCCAAGTCGTCGAAACCGCGACCAAGTCGAAGCAGCGCAAGGCGAAGATCGGGCCTGCCGAGCAGTTCGTGAAGATCTGCCAGGATGAGCTCGAGTCGATGATGGCGTTCGAGGGGGAACCCGTAGCGTTCGCCAAGAGACCGAAGCCAACCGGCATCATGATGGTCGGGCTTCAGGGCTCGGGTAAAACGACCACGGCTGCCAAGCTGGCCCGGCTACTCGAAAACAACGACGCGCGCAGACCTCTCCTGGTGGCGGCAGACGTTGCACGCCCGGGCGCCATCGAGCAGCTCGAGGTGCTCGGCGAGCAGATCAACGTGCCGGTGGTCTCGATCCCCGGCGGTCTACC
>CBDURI010000316.1:0-3507 GCA_965369435.1 uncultured bacterium | reverse complement strand
ACGACACCTAGTGTCACAACGTCGTTGAGCCCCGCCGGTCCTGCCGTCGGGGCTCAACGCGTTTAATAGCCTAACGCAAGCGACGGTGCGCGAGGCTTGGGACCGCCCGGCGGACCGTATCGACGAAAGCGGGGTCAATTGGCGCCACTGCCACGCCCTCGCCTTGGCCGCACTGGGCGACGACCGTACCCCAGGGGTCGGCGATGAGCGCGTGTCCGTACGACCGGCGCTCGCCGTAGTGGTGACCGGTTTGCGCGGCGGCGAGCACGTAACACTGTTGCTCGATGGCGCGGGCGCGAAGCAGGACGTGCCAATGGTCCTTGCCGGTCGTGAGGGTAAACGCGGCGGGGATCGCCAAGGCGATGGCTCCGGCGTCCACCAAGCGCCGATAGAGCTCCGGAAACCGTAGGTCGTAGCAGACACTCAGCCCAAGGGTCCCAAATGGCGCCTCTGCAACCACGGTGTCGGAGCCGGGGTCGACCGTCTGAGACTCGAGCAACTTCGTTCCGTCGGGCAAGTCCACATCGAACAGGTGGATCTTTCGGTAGACCGCATCGAGCGAGCCATCGGCGCGCATGTAGATGCAGGCGTTATGCACCTTGCCGGGCACGTCGCTCTTCTCCCAGAAGCCGCCGTAGACGACGTCCACTCCAGCGTCGACGGCGGCCTCCCGGCAACGCTCGAGGATCGGCCCGCCTTCATCGAGCGACTCGGCAATCGCTATCTTCCCTTTCTCGGGGCCGAGGTACGCGAAGCACTCGGGCACGAGCACCAGCTCGGCACCACGAAGAGCCGCATCACGCACCAGCCTCTGCACGGTGTCCATGTTCGCCTCGACATCCGCGGTGGATGTCATCTGGATGACGCCCGCAATCACTCGCTTCGATTGGTTCAACGCGAATATCTCCTCATCGACACGTTCATCAGTAAGCCCAGGCCCAACATGGTCGAAAGCAAGCTCGACCCACCGTACGAGAACAGCGGGAGCGTCATCCCGACGACCGGCAGCAGCCCCGAGACCATCCCAAGATTGACGACGGTTTGCCAGAAGATCATAGCGCCGACGCCCACCGCGAGCACCGCGCCAAAGCGATCCTTTGCCTGAGACGCGATCCGCAACGCCCACAAGACCAAGAACAGATAGAGACTGATCAGGAGCACCGCACCCAGAAACCCATGCTCCTCGGCCCACACCGGGAACGGGAAGTCGGTGTGCTGGTCGGGAAGGAAGCGAAACCGGGTCTGGGTGCCTTGGGTGAACCCCTTGCCGGTGAGGCCGCCGCTTCCGATCGCGACGAGCGACTGATGGGTGTGCCACCCGGAGTCGAGAAGATCGGCCTGCGTCCCTCCAAGCCGGCCCCAGAACGCGGTGATGCGCTCTTTTTGATAGTCCTTCAACAGATAGAACCAGGTCACCGGAGCAGCGACCACGAAACTCGCGAGAAGCGTCACCACCGACCGCGTCTTGAGCTGGGTCAGCATCATGACGCTCGCGAAGATGAACGCGAGGACCATGGCGGTGCCGAGGTCCGGCTGAAGCAGGACCAGCCCCATCGGCAAGGCGAGGATCAATCCGGGAATGACCAAGTCGACCAGCGTGCGGCCTCCGGTCTTCGTGTCGTGATGCAGATACTTCGCAAGCGCGATGATCAGGCCGATCTTCATCAACTCGCTGGGCTGAAGCGAAAACCCGCCGAGGGCGATCCATCGCGTGGAGCCCCGAACACTCCGGCCAAGCCCGAACACCAGGACGAGCGCGAGAATGCAGCCGCCGTAGATCACCCAGCCGTATCGTTCGAAGTGCCGGTAGTCGATGGCGACGGCCAACCCGGCGACCCCGAAGCCGAGCACCAGCCAATAGAGTTGCTGCACGTACGCATCGGATGTCGTGCCGCTGTCGGTGGCGCTATAGAGGTTGAGCACGCCGAACAACGCGATCGTCGATACCGTAATGAAGAGCGGCCAATCGAAATCGTCGCGAATCGTTCTTCCGATAGCCATCGGCTACTCCGACCCCCCTGGCTCTTGGGACTCTGGTTCGCTCAGGTACTGCTGCATGACCGACATGGCGATCGGCGCGGCGCTGGCGCCACCGGAACCACCGTGCTCCACCAAGACCGCAAAGGCTACCTGAGGATCGTCCGCAGGTGCGAACCCCGCGAACCATCCATGAGAGCGGTCGAGGTACCAGGCGCTCGACGATTCTTCGGAACGGCCCTTACGACTGACGACCTGGGCCGTACCGGTCTTGCCGGCGACGCGCACCCCATCCTTGTTGCGCGCGCGGTACGCAGTGCCCGACTCTTCCTGAACCACATCGACGAGCGCACGGCGCATCATATCGAGATGCTGCGGCGACACGCCGACCTCCCGCTTGATGCGCGGCTGGAACGTCTCGGACAGGGAACCATCGGGCGCCTTCACGTTCTGCACCACCTGCGGCACATACAGCGTGCCTCCGTTGGCGATGGCAGCATTGGCCATGGCGAGCTGAAGGACCGTGACGCGAGTGTTGCCTTGCCCAATCGCCGTGTTGAGTGTGTACCCGATGCGAAACGCTCCGTAGTGCTCCGTGTACCACTCACGGGTCGCAAGGAAACCCTTGGCCTCGCCGCTCACCCCGATCCCCGTCTGCTCGGCGAACCCAAAAGCCCTCGCGTAGCGGGTGATCCGTTCGATGCCCACTTCCCTGGCCAGCTCCCAGAAATACACGTTGCAGGACTGGACGATCGCGTCGTAGAGGTCGACCCACTCGTGCCGCTTGTTGCAGCGGAACTTCTGCCTGCCGATTTTCAACGACCCCAGGCACTCGACGCGCTGCATCGGGTCGACCACGGCATCTTCGAGGGACGCCAACGCGGTGATCACCTTGAACGTCGATCCTGGAAAATAGGTTTCGTACATCGTCTTGTCGATCAACGGCCGAAATGGGTCGCCGGTGAGCTCGGCGTAACGCTTCGTGCTGAGGCCGCTGCTCATTTCGTTTGGGTCGTAGACGGGTTTCGAGTAGAGCGCGCGAACGGCGCCGGTGTGAATATCGACCACGACCGCGGCGCCCGAGGGGTACGGCCGGAATGCACGGTCGAACGCCTCCATCAATCGCATGTCGATCGTCAGTTGGATGTCGTGACCGGGTACCGGCTTCCTCAGCATCTGCACGTCGAGCGAGTCGGGCCGCCTGCCTTCGAGCGCGTTGCCCCTGGCGTCGACGACCACCCTTCGAAAACCACGCGAACCCTTGAGCAGAGGCTCATAGCGCTTTTCGAGTCCGCTTCGGCCGATTCGGTCCCCGGGACGGTACATGCCCGGGTCTCGGGCGCGCTCCATGTCCTTCGCGTTGACCTCGTTCAAATAGCCGATCAGGTGGGCGCCGAGGGTCGCGTAGGGATAGTCGCGGAGCGGGACGGTGATGATGTCGAGCGCGGGGAGCTCCGCCAGGTGAGTCTCCAACGCGGCAAGCTGCTCGCGGTCGATGTCGCTGTAGAGCTCGAGCTGACGCGTGCGACG
>CBDURI010000315.1:0-3509 GCA_965369435.1 uncultured bacterium | reverse complement strand
CCAACTCGCCCATCCAAAACTCCGCCTGCCGATCGAAGAACAGGCGCTGCACGGCCGTGCTTCCCGTGGCCGTCCAGGCATTCGCGATTCCTTCCATCGATATCATCGTCATCCGCAACCTCCGAGTCAGTAACTTACGGTATAGTAACTTACGGATGGGTAGCAAGCGGTCCATGTCTTTTTTGTGTAAAAGCGGGTTTTATAGCGAATATGGCCGATATGCCCGAGTTCTTCGAGGGTGGCATAACCTACGCAGTCGTAGTACAATCGCGAAATGAGCAGCAAGAGCCGCCGACTATCGGCCTCGGAGCGTCGCGCCCAACTCATCGAAGTAGGGCGCGCTGTTTTCGCCAAGTACGGCTATGAGGGCACCTCGGTGGAGCAGATCGCCAAGCGTGCCAAGGTGTCGAAGCCCATCATTTACGAGCACTTCGGCGGCAAGGAGGGGCTCTACGCCGTCGTCGTCGACCGCGAGATGGACTACGTCGAGCGCCGCATCGTTGAAGCCATCTCGTCGGGATCGCCACGCGAGCGCGTCGAGCACGCCTCGCTCACGTTCCTGAACTACGTGAAGGACCACCCCGACGGCTTTGCGGTGCTATCCCAGGACTCGCCGTTCACCTCCTCGCGCGGCTCCATGTCGAGCCTGCTGAACGAGCTCGCCGACCGGGTCGGCGACGTGTTCGTATCCGGGTTCAAAGACGCGGGCTACGATCCCAAGGCAGCGCCGATCTACGCCAACGCGCTCATCGGAATGGTGACCTTCGTCGGCAAATGGTGGACTGAGGAGCGCAAGCCGCCGGTCGAGGAGGTCGCCAAGCACATCGGGGCGCTCGCTTGGATGGGCCTACGCCACCTTCCCAAGCGTCCCGCACTCGAGGCCCCGTCAGGCTGATCAGCGCGCGGTCCCCACGCGACGAAACCTTGCCAGCGGACTGCGTAAATAGTTCTTGACCTAATGGTCTAAAATCCCTACAGTGCTTGACCATGGCCCGCGCAAAGGAATTTGATCGAGAGGTTGTCCTCGAGCGGGCGATGCACTTCTTTTGGGAGCAGGGCTACGAGGCGGCGTCGATGCGGGACCTGCTCGACGCGATGGAGATCGGCCGGCAGAGCCTGTACGACACGTTCGGCGATAAGCACAGCCTCTTCCTGGCAAGCCTCGCGCACTACTACGAAATCGGCATCGGCTCCGTGGTGGCGCAACTGAGCGCGCCCGATGGCGGCCTTGCGGCGATCGAAGAGTACTTCGATGGCATGGCCCGCCGCATGACTACGAAACCATACCGCTCATGCCTGTTGATCAACTCCGCCATTGAGCTGGCCCCCCATGATCCGGAAGTCGCCGTCATCGTGAACCGGTTCGTGAAGAACCTTCGGAAGGGCTTCGCCAGTGCACTGAAGGTTGCCGTCGCCAAGGGCGATGCGATCGTCGACGACATCGACGCGACGGCTTGGCACCTCACCAACAGCGCCATGGGTCTCGGCCCGATGAGCAAGGCGCGCGTTCCCTACAGGGACTTGAAGCTCGTATCCGAGCAAATTCTGACCAGCATCCGAGCCTAGGCTTTTTTTGTAACATTTTGGACCGAATGGTCCATAAAGGAACATCATGACAACATCCAATCCAATCAATCAGTTCTCAGGTAAGACCGCCCTCGTCACGGGCGCCAACTCCGGCCTAGGCTTCGAGGCCGCCGCGCAGCTTGCTGAAGCGGGCTACAGCCGTGTCATCCTAGCCTGCCGCACTCTCGAAAAGGCAGAGGCCGCGAAACAGGCGCTCGCCGAGCGAGTGGGAATCGACCCCTTCGAAACCCTGGAGGTCGACGTTTCGAGCGTCGAGTCGGCGAACGCAGCGGGCGACGAGCTCATCAGGCGGGGTCACTCCATCGATACTCTCTTGTTGAACGCGGGGATGATCTCCGGCGACGAGATGAAGAAGAGCGCAGATGGTCTCGAGGTCGCGTTCGCTTCGTCGATCGTTGGCCATCATGTCCTGACCCTCCGCCTCGTCGAGGCTGACATTCTCCCCAAGGGTGCTCACGTGGTGATCGCAGGCTCGGAGTCGGCGAACAACGACGTCCCGGCGATGATGGACATGAGCCTCTATGACTTCGCCACCGACACTCCACAGGAGTTCGGCGACACGCTTCACGAGGCGATGATCACCTTCGCTAGGGGCGACAAGCCCGAATTGTTCAACCCAACGCGCTACTACGCGACCACGAAGGTGTTCACATCCTGGTGGACTGCAGCGATGGCCCGGCGGTTCGGTGAGCGCCTTGCGATCTTCACGGTTTCACCCGGCGCCAACCTCCGCACCAAAGCTGCGCGCCATACGACGGGTTTCAAAAACTTTCTGTTCACCAAAGTCATGCCGACCCTCGCGCCGGTGATGGGGATGGGACAGCCCATCTCGGTCGGCGCTAAGCGGTACATCGACGTGCTGCACGGAGCGGAGGGAGAGTATGCCAACGGCAAGACTTACGCGTCGAAACCAAAGAAGTTCGTTGGCCCGCTGCACGAAATGCAGCACGCGCATCTGCTGGACGTCGACCGCCAAGAGGTTGCCTGGAACGTCCTCAGCGAGCTCACCGGAACCCCCGAGGATCAGACCTCGCCAATAGCGATCGCGGGGTGAGGATCCGCGCAAAGACACCTGGCAGCCCCACGGTGGCTCTGGATCGTGTATCCTCCGCCTCGCTTCTCACGAGAGCGACACATGTCCATGCAGCAATCACCCAATACTATCCGACACACGAGCTTCGTGATCGCCGCCGCCGTCCTCTGTGCGGCGTCGATCACGGGGTGCAATCGCAGCATCACACTTCCGCCGCTGGTCGATGAGCAAGGCGCACCGCAGATTCCCGGCAAGTTCGTCTGGCACAACTTGGTGACCAATGACGGGGCCGCTGCCCGCGAGTTCTACGGAGGGCTGTTCGGTTGGGAGTTCGACGTCAAGGATGATGGTCGCTACAGCGTCATCAAGTTCCATGGGCGCAACCTCGGCGGCATCCTCGACGCCAGCAAGGACGGCAAGGCGGTCAAGAGAGGGCACTGGCTCAGTGCCATGTCGGTCGCGAGCCTCGACGCATCTCTCGCCGCCGTCAAGGAGGCCGGCGGCAAGCAACTCGAGGCGCCCATCGACGTGTCGGGCGTCGGGAGCGTGGTAACCGTCGAAGACGCGGATGGCGCCGTGCTTCACCTTTTGTCTCCCGAGCGTGGCGATCCACCCGACATCGAACCACAGGTTAACACCTGGCTCTGGCACGAGCTCCTCGCCAACCACGCGGACCGAGCGCTCGAGTTTTATGAAGACGCGTTCGGCTACCAAGCCGAGCCACTGAAGAAGGACCCGGCCTCGGACTACCGCGTGTTGTGGAACTCCGGCGAGGCGCGCGCCGGCGTCCTCCAAAACCCCTTCCCCGGTACTCGCTCGGCGTGGGTCCCCTACGTACGCGTTGACGACCCCGCAGCACTTGCCGAACGCGCCGCCGAGCTCGGTGGCA
>CBDURI010000314.1:0-3512 GCA_965369435.1 uncultured bacterium | reverse complement strand
AGGCTGACTTGGTCTGGTGTCAGGTGGAGCGCGGGCAGCTCGGGGAGGCTTTTCGCCTGATGTGGGAAGCAGGCAATGAGCCGGACCTGGCTGCGGCACGCCAACTCACACGTGCGGAGCTGCAAGCCTATTGCGGCAACGAAGACGCGGCGCTCGCGTTGATCGCCGACTTCGAGGATGCGGGGGCCGCCGTGTCGATGGTCCGTGCGCGCGTCGCGCGGTCACGTGGGGACTGGGAACTGACGTCCCGCCACGCCGCGGCGGCTCTGAACGCGCCGAGCGGGGCCGGCCGAGCGCTGCTGCTCGCGGCCCGGGCAAGCGCCGAGCTCGGACGTCGGGAAGAGGCGGTACAGCTTCTCGACCAGGTCGCGCAAGAGACGGCAGTCGAAGCTCTGAGCGTTGCGGCCCTGCGTGCGCGTGTCTCCTCGGACGACTCGATGCAGGCGCTGATCTCGACCGCGGAGCGCGCGCGAAAGCAGGGCGCGGAGCGCATATGTGCGGACGCTTGGGCCGATGTGAGCGCGCTGTGCCGCTCGCGCGACGACACCGAGGAGATGCGCAAGGCGGCCGTGCGCGCCGTCGAGCTCTGGGACGATATGGCTACCTCCTTGCCGCCCCCTGTGCGAGCCGGGTTCTGGTGTGACGCCACGCGGCACGCGGTTCGAAAGACCTCGAAGAGGCCACAGGCCGCGCCTCGAGCGGTCGCGACGAGCGGCCTCGCTCCCTTGCTGGTCAGTCTACGACGACTGGCGAGCGAACGGGATCTCGACAGGCTTCTGAGCGCGATCACGGACGGTGCGGTGACCTTGAGCGGCGCGGAACGCGGATTCGTGTTGCTCGTGGACGACAACGGAGCGCTCGAAGCGAGAACGATTCGCGGCGCCCAGACCGAGCTGGGTGAGCAAACGGCGGCCTTCAGTCGCTCGATCGCCGAGACCGTGCTCATCGACCGAGTTCCTGTCGTGACGGTTGATGCGGCACACGACTCGCGGGTCCAGGACTACATGTCCGTCCATCAGCTGATGCTGAAGTCCGTGGCGTGCCTGCCGATCGAGTCGCGGGGCCGAACCTGGGGAGTTCTCTATCTCGAGCATCGAAGCGCGAGCGGACGCTTCTCGGGCACCGACCTGTCGTTGCTTCGAGCCTACGCGGATCAAGCTGCGATAGCGATCGAAACATCCCGTCTCTTCGAACGCGTCGAAGCGCAAAAGCACGACCTCGAGCGCGCCAACGGGGCCTTGCGTGAGGCCAACGAGCACCTCGAGCAGCGACTTCAAGGGAAGACCGAGGCGCTGCAGCAAACCCAGCGTGAGATCGCGCGCCTTCAGGCGTCGAACGCACGGGGGGACCGATGGGGCCTCATCGGAGCAAGCGACGGGATGCGCAAAGTGTACGAGGTGCTCGACCGCGTAGCGGTCAATGATGTACCGGTCGTCATCATTGGCGAGAGTGGCACCGGCAAGGAGCTCGTCGCCCGTGCAGTCCATCGAGGCGGCCGTCGCGCCGAGGGGCCGTATGTCTCTCTCAACTGCGGCGCGATTCCCGACGGCCTCCTCGAGAGTGAGCTGTTCGGTCATGTGGCGGGCGCGTTTACCGGGGCCACGCACGCCCGGGAGGGTGTCTTCCGCCAGGCCGACGGAGGCACACTGTTTTTGGATGAAATCGCGGATATGCCGCCGCGGATGCAGCTGGATTTGCTCCGCGTGTTGCAGGAACGATGCGTCCGACCCGTGGGCAGCGAGGACGAGCACTCGATCGACGTTCGCCTCGTCACCGCAAGCAAACGGCCACTCCGCGACCTCATCGAAGAAGGAACGCTGCGGGAGGACCTCTATTACCGACTCGCCGTGGTGGAGCTCGAGTTGCCGCCGCTCCGGGCGCGGCGTTCAGACATTGCGCTGCTTTGCGATCATTTTCTGCGTCGCATCGCCGACGAGCGCAGCGAACCCAAGAAGCGTCTGAGTCCGAGCGCGATCCAGAGACTGAGCGCCCACGACTTTCCGGGCAATGTCCGCGAGCTAGAGCACCTCCTCGTCAACGCGACCGTCTTTTGTGCCGGAGATACCATCGAGGCCGAAGAGCTCGCGATCGAGACAGGTCACGGCCCACCGGCCACCAGCTCCGGCGCCGACAACTTCCGCGACTTCAAAGACGCCGAGCGCGATCGCATTTTACAGACCCTCAACGCGCATGGCTGGAACCGAGCGAAGGCGGCACGCGCGCTCGGGATGGCGCGCAGGACATTTTATCGCCGCCTCAAGGAGCACGCCATCGAGCTTCCGCAGGGCAAAGGTGGGTCCGGCGCGAAGAGCTAAAGGCCAGCCGGCGATACCGCGGTTGATACGCCGGCGTCGTATTTGTCCGGCGTCTCCCCCGGCGGCAGGTAGAGAGGCGGCTCGCCGGGTCGCGACCAGTCCACCCAGTAGACGGCCTTCGAGCGGACATCCACGTGGACGAAGCTACTGCGAGGGTAGTAGCCGACGCCGACTTTGGTCAGCATGAGACAATAGTCGCGCAGCACCTCGTTCGGCACGCTTTCGACACGGATGTCGATGGCTTCCCCGGTGGCGTGCCGGCTCGACCCGTCGTTGTCCCCGTTTTGCGAGCGGTAGGCGCTGACGACGACAATCGTCCGGCCATTGAAATGGTCCGCGATGTACGCGAGCACTCGCAAGAGTCGAGTGTGCGGACGCTTCACTTCGTCATTGTCGCGATCCCGAAGGAAGCGTGCCAGCCGCGCGCGGGCCTTCGGGTTGGGCTTCCCGGCCTTGTCGAAAAGGCGAACCTGTAGGGTCTCGTTGCTGGCGGGCCGTTCGAGGGTGACGAGCCCGTTGAGGATCGTGTTGCGCGCCTTGGTCGCCTTGGCATGGGCACTGTAGCCGGGCAGCTCCAAGCGCTGCCCAACCCGGAGCGTGGCACCGGGTTTGAGTCGATTGGCCGCAGCAAGCTCTTTCACCGACACTTTGTTGAGCTGCGCAATCCCGGTAAGGGTCTGCCCCGGATAGACGTAGATCACGCCTTTGGGCGGGATTCGCAGAACCTGGCCCACCCGGAGATTCGAGGTCTTCTTCAAGCGATTGGCGGCCGCGAGGTTGGTGACGGATACCCGGTAACGCTTTGCAATCGCGCCCAGCGTTTGGCCTTGCTGCACGGTGTGCTTGCGCTGCGCATATGCAGGCGCGTGCAGGAGGAGGACCACGAACACCACAGCAACAGCACGCCAAACCCCAATCGAGCTCATCACGACGTGGCGAGTATTGATGAGTCGCGGGGCAGGGCAACTAACCGGCGCGCATCTCGGTTTTTTTGCCTTCGGTGCCGAGCATTGCGACCATCGAAATTCGATACGTTTGCTCGTTGACAACCGGTGGGTTCGCGCGTTGAGCACAAGCAGTGCCCGACGATCGCGGACGTCTGCGTTCCGCGATGCAGGTTCACAGAAGTTATAGATAATTAGCACATAAATTAGCGCTAAATTGTACTAAGTTGCTTGACCCTAGGGTGCTTCGGTC
>CBDURI010000313.1:0-3512 GCA_965369435.1 uncultured bacterium | reverse complement strand
AAGAGCCGCGCTAGCCCGGACACGATGCGCGTCATGCGCTTGAGGTCGTTGCCTCCGAGGGACAGTGACTTGGCAAGCTCCTTGGCGATGTAATCCGAAAATGGATACAGCGCGGAGAAATATCGACGAACGATGCGGTCCGGGTGGGTGTCTTCGATGTCGTCGATCTTGCCGGCCATGCCGGCGGCTGCCACGACCGGCCGCTTGGTGGTTCCGTCGTACGTGAAGCTCAGACTGTACACCGCTTCGCCCGCCGGCCTGGCCTCGACCAGAATGCCGTTGGGCTTGCGACCCCCATCATCGAGCTCGAACAGCTCGGCAGCGGCGGCCTTCGCACCAGCGGGGTCGGCGAGCTCCTTCGCAGACGCGGCGGCGACGCCGGGCGCGATGGCCTGGGGCTTCAAGATGAGAGGCCCACCGACGTCGGCGGCGATTTTCCCGGCCTCATCGGCGGTGTTGGCAAGCTCGCTCTGAACCAGTGGAATCCGGTGCTTTTTGAGGAGTTGCTTCGCTTCGAACTCGTAGAATCGCATAGTGGAACGCGGAGCCTAGCCCCTCTTCTGGTTCGAGTCTATGCCGCGATCGCTTCGGCCAGAGCAACCACGCGTTTGGCATGGTCGACGTGGAGCCTCTCGATGAGCTTGCCATCAACCAGGACCACGCCCTTGCCCTGCGCCTCAGCCTCGGCATACGCGTCGATGATGCGTCGGGAAAGCCGGAGCTCGTCCTCGGAGGGTGCGAATACCTCGTTCGCGGCGGCGAGTTGCTTCGGGTGAATCAAGGTCTTTCCGTCAAAGCCAAGCTCAGCTCCCTGACGACAGGAATCGACGAACCCGTCCGAGTCGTTCAGGTCGAGGAACACCCCGTCGAGGATGGCAACCCCGGCAGCGCGCGCGGCCAGCAGGCAGAGGCCCAAGGCGGTGATCAATGGCAGCCGCATGGCGGTGTGCTGCGCCTGAAGGTCCTTCGCGAGGTCCGACGTGCCCATCACCAAGCCGCCGACACGCGAGCTCGCATCCGCGATCTCTTCGGCACGGAGCATTCCGCGTGGGGTTTCCATCATGCACCAAATCGTGAGGTCATCCGCTGCGCCATGAGAGGCCAGGACCGACTCGGCCTGCCGCACCATTTCGGCGCTCTCGACCTTGGGAAGCAGAACGGCGTTCGGACCAGCCTTTGCAGCGGCGACGAGATCATCATAGCCCCACGGCGTATTCAAGCCGTTGGTGCGGATGAAAACCTCGCGCTTGCCGTAGCCGCCAGCTTCGACGGCTTGGATGACCTGTTTGCGGGCGGTCAGCTTTGCATCGGGCGCGACTGCATCCTCGAGATCGAAGATCAACGCGTCTGCGGGAAGCGAACGGCTCTTCTCGAGCGCCCGCGCGTTCGCGCCCGGCATGTACAACACGCTTCGTCGCGGACGATGCTTCGTGCTCATCGTGACTCCTCTCAGAACTGGTAGGCCGCTTTCAGGTCGGCGTCCTTTTCGGCGAGCATGCGGGCGAGCCCAACCATGACCTTGCATTGCTTGTACGTGGCGTCGTCCTGCATCTTGCCGTCGATCATGACGGCGCCCGAGCCATCGCCCATCTCTTCAATGACCTTCTTGGCCCAGAGCACTTCGTCGACGGGCGGGCTAAACACCTTCTTGGCAATGTCGATTTGGACCGGGTGCAGCGACCACGCTCCGACGCAGCCGAGAAGGAACGCATTGCGGAACTGATCCTCGCACGCAAGCGTGTCACGGATGTCTCCGAACGGGCCGTAGTACGCGAAGATGCCGTTGGCGACACAAGCATCGACCATGCGCGCGATCGTGTAGTGCCAAAGGTCCTGCTGCGCGGTGACGCGGGGCGCTTCGGGATCATCGGGGTTCGGATCTGCGCGCACGAGGTACCCAGGATGTCCACCGCCCACGCGGGTCGTCTTCATCCGGCGCGACGCTGCCAGGTCAGCGGGGCCAAGGCTCATGCCCTGCATGCGCGGGCTCGCGCCGGCGATCTCTTCGACGTTCGCCACGCCGAGGGCGGTCTCTAGTATCGCATGCACCAAGATCGGTCGCTTCACGCCAGCACGCGCTTCGAGTTGAGCAAGCAAACGATCGACGTAGTGGATGTCCCACGGGCCTTCGACCTTGGGCACCATGATCACGTCGACCTTGTCGCCAATCTCTTGAACGATTTGCCCCATGTCGTCGAGGAACCAGGGGCTGTCGAGGCTGTTGACCCGAGTCCAAAGCTGACAGTCACCAAAGTCGGTCTCCTTGGCGATCTTCACGAAGCCCTCACGCGCCTCGATTTTCTTGTCCACCTGGATGGCGTCCTCGAGGTTGCCCAGAAGCACGTCGCATTTCCCGGCGATGCTCGGCACCTTGGCCGCCATCTTCGGATTACTCGGATCGAAGAAGTGGATCATCCGCGAAGGCCGGAACGGGATCTCCCGTACGGGCTCCGGCGCTCCAATGGCCATGGGTTTGAAGAAATCCTTGGGATTGCGCATGGTCCCCTTGTCCTAGACGCCATCGATGGGAGATGCAACGGCTCCCAAGGACGAGAGGAACCAATGGAAATCGGGTTGAACCTTCCGGTCATGGCACCGGGCCTCGACAGAGACACCTTCTTGAAGTGGTGCGAGCGCATCGACGCCGGCTTTTTCGCGAGCATCGCGGCGGGCGAGCGCATCTCTTTTTACAACCCGGATATGACGGCGACTCTCGCGGCCGCTGCGGCACTCACCGAACGAGTGAAAATCATCGGCGGCGTGTTCGTCCCGATGCTCCACCACCCGGTCATGCTCGCCAAGCAACTCGCCACGATCGATGTCTTGTCGGGCGGGCGCCTCGTGGCCGGACTTGGGGTCGGTGGGCGTGAGCAGGACTATCAGTCGGTCGGCGCTCCCCTCGGCCATCGTCTCACCCGGCTCGCCGAGAGCGTCGAGACCATGCGCGGGGTCTGGCGTGGAGATCCCGTCGTCGAGAACGCCCTCCCCGTGGGCCCCGCTCCGGTTCAGGAAGGCGGGCCGCGACTTCTCGCCGGCTCTCTCATGGTCGAGTCCATCCAGATGGCCTCGAAGTGGGCCGATGGCCTGTGTGGCTTCAGCTTCGGGCCGTCAGCGGCCGAGATGGAGCTGCAATTCGAAGCGGCACGGCGCGCATGGAAGGAACGTGGCCGACCGGCGCCATGGCTCGGGACGGGCTTTTGGTACGCACTCGGGCCCGACGCCCGCGAACAACTCGACGCCTACCTCGATCGTTACCTGAACTTCATGGTGCCCGTCGCGCGCGAGAGCGTGAAACAGATCTGCATCGTGACCACGCCGCAGGCCCTCAGGGACGCAGTACAACAGGCCAAGGACGCGGGCGCCGATGATGTCTTGCTGGTCCCAACGACATCCGACCCCGACGACGTGCATCGGGTGACGGACATCCTCGGGTAGCTCGCTACTGCACGATGATGCAGCAGCCGGTCAGGCAGAATCCACCGCTTGCACAGGGATCATCGCCCGGGAGGCCG
>CBDURI010000312.1:0-3520 GCA_965369435.1 uncultured bacterium | reverse complement strand
AGTTCGTGCAGGACGCATCGCTCGACATGTCGCCCAGCCTTCGTGAAGGCGGCGTCCTTCAAGACAGCATCCTCGACTACGAGGGCCGGCTCTGGTTCATGGCCACCACGGGCGAGGTCGGCTACGTGAACCTCGAAACCGCAGCCGTGAAGACACTCGACCTGGCAGGCGACCTCGACGACTGCCCGCTGGCCGACGACACCGAGGTCTTGCAAAACTCGATCGCAGTCGACGAGGACGCCATCTACATGGTGACCTGCGCAGCGCTTTATCGAATCTCGGCGGACGCTGAGGGCGAGGTCCAGATCGACTGGCGCGCACCCTATGACACGGGCACGGACATCGGCGGAATCCTGCCCGGTTCCGGGACCAGTCCGACGCTGTTGGGCACTGAGGATGACTTGATCACCATCTGTGACAACGCGGACAGCCAGGTCAACCTGCTCGTCATCGATCGGGCTTCGGGCACGGAGGTTTGCAAGCAGCCCCTGTTCCGACCCGGCGAAAGCGCCACCGAGAACTCATCGATCGGACACGGCGACGACATTGCGATTACGAATAACGGCGGTTTTGGCGGCCCCTTTGCGCCTGCCAACACGATGTTCCCTGGCCTCGAACGATACCGAGTCACGCGCGACGGCGACGGCAACCCGACCGGCTGCGAGGAAGTCTGGAAGAACGACAACGCGATCATCAACAGCGCCCAGCTTGCCACCGACAGCGGTGTCATCTGGGGCTACGGCGCGGACCCTGACGTCGAAGACGAGGACCTTTTCTACCTAGGCGCTCACGACTGGGAGACAGGCGACGAGATCTTCCGCACCTACATCGGGGACGGAAGGCCATTCAACCCGATCGCCGGCCAGGTGCACATCCACCCCGATGGCGCCCTCTACCTGGGCTCCCTCGAGGGCGTCACCCTCATGCGCGACATCTCCGAGTAGGGATGGAAACGAGTAACCACGTACTGGACGCAGTGCTGCGGGAGTTCTCGATGCCCCACGTCGAAGAACGGCTGCCACGCGACTTCTTCTACGAGCTCGGTCTCATTTTTCCCCAGCAGTACGCGATGGCGGCCCGCGACGTCGCCAGTTGCGTGCGCCGTGCCGAAGCCTTGGGCGCTGGTCCATTCCTGCACGCCACGATTCCGGCTCCCAACTGGATCGAGCACGGCGAACACATCAAGGACTGCAAGCTCGAAGTCGCGCTCGGATACGCGGGAGACCGGCAAATCGAGTTTCTCGGTCCGGGTCAAGCGACCGAGCACTACTCCCGCGCCCTCGTCGACACCGACGTCGCCTTCCACCACGTCGGGGTATACCAGCGCGGTATGAGCCATCTCTCCAAGAACCTCATCGACGCGGGCTACCCCGAAGTCGTCAGGGGGGGCATGTCGATCGGCAAAGCCCTCTCCTTCGACTTTCGCTATTTCGACGCCCGCGCCGAGCACGGGCTGTACATCGAAGTTCAAGACTTCCGCTTCATGGGCCGTGAGCTCAGCATCGAGCCCGTCCTCCGCGCATACGCCAAACTGAAGACGGCGATGCGCGGGTAGTGACCTTCGCCCCCCTGTGACTCGACGGGTCTGCGGCTAGCCCTCGCGGAGAATGGCCCTATGGTCCGGGCATGTCTACGAACGTCGATAGCGTACCAGACGCTTCCACACCGGCCGCGCGGTCGGCTCGAGAAACCGTGCAGGCCTTTCTCGGCGCGTTCGAAGCACTCGACTACGACGAGGTGCTCGCGCTATCGGCTCCGAGTATCCGCTGGGTCAACGCCCCGCTCACGACTTCATCGAACAAGCAGCAGTTCGCGAAGACCCTCCGGGGCATGGCCAAGGTCGTGACTCGGTTCGAGGTGCAGTACCGCGACATTCACGAGCGAGGAGACGGTGTGGTCTACACCGACCGTATCGACATCATCGAGGGGCCGGGCTTCGCAATGAAGATCCCCGTGAGGGGCGAGTTCAAAGTGCGGGACGGGTTCGTCACCGAGTGGGTCGACCGATTCAGCTGGACCAAGCTCCTAGCAAGCATCGCAAGAGGCATCCCCGGCTTCCTCACTGCGCTTCGCACTCGGAGGAAGCCCGGAGCTGCGCAATGACCGCTTGCCCCTCGCCCAGCTTGCGGATGTAGAAAATCGAATCGCGTTGCGGCGCCGCGCCTTCGCGGAGCTCCCAGGCCACGGTCTGAAAACCCTCTTGATGGACCGGCATCTGCCAATCGATCGAACCATCACCGGTGTAATCGATTTCGATCGATAGCATGGCGCTCATGGCGACGTCAGCGATGAGCTCGAGACGCACGCAGCGGGGAAACCCCCGGCTCGCCTGCTGCGACAATACGACTGGGGCTCCTACGAGCTCGACCGCGTAGTCGTGTTCATGCCAGCTCGGAGCCTGGCGCACTGCCCCCGATTCAAGCTCCCACGCACAGAGATGGTCGCCACACCAGAACTGAAAACCCGGGTCATCGATCAGATCGGTCTCACAGTAGGTACCCATCGTAACGAGGCAGACCGGAAGGAGAACCGCTAAGGTGAATCGGTTCATAAGCGCCTCCCGAAGCGGCCGCTGAGGCCGACGATGAGCAAGCCCCCGCCACTTTGGTGTCGATCACCGAGCCGGTTCTCGAGCGAAGGCGCAAAGACGTATCCACCCTGGAACAAGAAGCCTACGTGTTTGCCCATCATGACCTCTCCGCCGACGAGTCCCATTAGGTTGTAGCTGACCTTGAGTTCTTTGTATTTCGACTGGGTAGGCGCCGCGCTGGTGCGAGTGTACAGGCGCGATGGCGTGAAGGCCGGTCCGATACCAAACTGAACATAGCCGCGAAAACGTCCATCGGGCGTCGGCATGAACGCGCGTGCATGCACGTCGAGCGTCCAGGTGCCCCATTCGAAGCGGTCGTCGGGACCGATGCCGCTCGACCTCTCCCATTGCTGGTGATCGAGGAGATTGGTCTGCAACAGCACGCTGAAGTAGCGAAAGAGAATCTTCTCGACCGCGAAGGACATGCGGTACCGCGATAGACGGTCTCTCGAGTAACCGAAGTTCTCGAGGGTTTGCGTGTAGTCGGAGTCGGCCGTCCATCCGCCACCAAAGCCAAACTCGAGGCCCCAACTCTGCCCATCGGCGAAGTTATCGTCCGCTGATGCCGGTGCGGCGCCGAGCAGGCACGCCGTAGCGAATGTCATCGCGAGAACGTGGCTAGAGTGCATGGGAACGAGCATTGCAATCCCCGTGCCGCGACGACAACACTACGTTTTTTGCTTCTGGAGGCCTCGTCAACTGTGGCCTGAGTTCACACGGTGTTGCCGCGAGTCACGTTCCCGTCGAGCCAGTCGGCGAATTCTATTCGCCTAATAGCGGCGACGTCGTGGTCAATGTGCTGGACGATCCCCGGCAAGAGCGAGGCGGATTTCTCCGACTAACCGAAGCCGCCGAAGAACAGGACCACTTGCAGCGCGCCGATGCCGGTGCCGATCACGCCGCCGGCCAGGACGAGCTTCCATTCGTCCT
>CBDURI010000311.1:0-3523 GCA_965369435.1 uncultured bacterium | reverse complement strand
AGCCCGGACGGTCGACACGTCGCCGTACAAAAGGGCAGCGAGATCAGGCTTCTCAGCTGGTAGCCAGCGTCGACTGTGACGATGGATCGGCGATGGTATAGTCCGGGCGCATTGCGCTGCAGCCCGCAACTCCTGTTGGCATCTGTCCTACTGTTGGTCGCGGCCGCCTGTAGCGGTGCTCGCTCGCGTCCGTCGACGCCCTGCATGTCGGATTCCGAGTGCCGGGCGGCTCGAATTTGTCACGAGGGCAAGTGCCGGTTCGTCGAAGAGGTGCTTGCCGAGCTTGCGATGCCGCCCGCCACGCCAGACATGGGCGAACCGGGCGCCGTCCCACGCAGCGCCAACGGGTTCATGGGTGACGCCGCGCACACGGGTAGGAGCGAGAACCGCGGCCCATCGACGATGCCGTCCCCAGCATGGACCTATCAGACGGGAGCCAGAGTGTTCGCGTCCCCCGTGGTCGGGCATGACGGCACCGTGTATGTCGGCTCGTTGGACGGCCAGTTCGTCGCGTTGAATCCCGACGGCTCGTTGAAGTGGCGGTACTCGGCCGGGCAGAAGATCTACCCGAGCGCGCTGGTCGCGGGCGCCTCGATCATCTTCGGCACGCACCAAAAGGAGCTCGTCTCGCTTTCCCTTCAAGGACAGCCCAGATGGAAGCTTCCCCTGCATGACGTAGTCGACGCATCGGCCACCTTGGGCCCCGACGGAAAGGTCTACGTGGTGGCCAACGGTGCCTACGCCGTCGACCTCCTGGGCCGTCTGCATTGGCACAGACCGACCGCTGATCACGTTCGAAGCGCGCCGGTGATCCACCCGACGGGGCTGGTGATCATCGGCACCACGGAGGGCATGCTCATGGCGCTTCGGCCCGACGGGTCTCTCGCTTGGGAGGTCGCCCTGGGCGGTGCCATCGAGGGCGCCGCCTCGATCGGCGATGACGGCCGGATCTACACCGGCACGGGGCGCGGGGAAATCGTCCAGCTCGACCCGGCTGGCTCCGTGCTTTGGCGATTCAAGACCGGCAAGGAGGTCCGAGCGACCCCGGCGATCGCGCGAGACGGCACGATCATCGTGGGCTCGTATGACGGCAACGTATATGCCATAAGCCCCTCCGGCGCCCTTCGCTGGAAGGTGGCCACCCGGGGCCGGGTGAGGGCCTCAGCTCGCATCGATGCGGATGGTCGCATCTACGTGGGCTCTCAAGACAACTTCCTCTACTGCATCGACCCCAACGGTTCTGTGCTCTGGCGATACAACGTCGGCCAGGATGTCGACTCGACAGTAGAGATTGGATCGGACGGAACACTGTACTTCGGGTCCGACGACGGCGGGGTTCACGCCCTGCGATAGACGAGATGAAAAAAGATATCCCTGAAAAAGAAGAGATCCTGCAGGTACTGCAGGCGCACGCGCCCCGTGCAATGCACGTGGGCGAGCTTTGCGGACGGTTAGACGTGTCGCGCGGCGCCAAGGACGAGATCGTCCGGCGCTTACTGTTACTGGCGGATGAAAACCTCGTTCGTGAAATGCCGGGCCTGCGCTTCCGAGCGATCGACGGCGCGAAGAGCTCGAAGCGCGGGCGTGAGAAAGCCAAGACGACGCGCGGTCGCGGACGTAAAGCGCAGGAAGCCGAGCGACGAGACCTGTCACCGGCGGCCGCCCCGGTGATCGAAGGGCGCCTGACGATGACCCGGCAAGGGTATGGCTTCGTCAACGTGTACGATGGGGGCTCCGACGTCTTCATCCCCCCCGATGCGGTAGGGCCTTCCCTCCATGGGGATACGGTCCAACTTCGAGCTCGCCCGTCGCACAAAGGCCGCGACGGACATATTGTAGGGGTCGTCGAGCGACGCCTGAAGAACGTCACCGGCACCTTGCATCCGCGCGGTCGAGGGATGAGCTTCGAGCCCGACGACGAGCGGCTGCGCGCCCCGATGCGCGTGGTTGGCAAGGTCCCGAAGGCTGCCAAGAAGGACGACGTCGTCCTGGCGGAAATCGTAACCTTTCCTCAGCGGCGCGAGGACCGGCCAGAGGTGCGCATCTTGGAGGTGCTTGGCGCGCAAGGCGTCGCACGAATCGAGGTCGAGAAGATCAAGATCCGTGACGGCATCCGAGAAGTGTTCCCCGACGAGGTCGAACAAGAAGCGGCCGCCCTTCCCGCTCGCGTGGACCGCGACGTCGCGAACAGCCGGGAGGATCTGCGGGACATCGACTTGGTCACGATCGACCCAGAAACCGCGCGCGACCACGACGATGCGATCTGGGTAGAGCGCAAGGGCAGCGGCTTCCGTCTCATCGTCGCAATCGCGGATGTGTCTCACTACGTCACCGAGGGAAGCGCAATGGACCGCGAGGCGATCAGCCGCGGAACGAGCGTCTATCTGCCGGACCGTGCGATTCCGATGTTGCCACCGGAGCTATCGACCAACCTCGCGTCCCTCGTCCCCAATCGCGACCGTCTGTGCATGGCGGTCGAGATGAACATCGATGAGAAGGGGCACGTGAGCTCGCATCGGGTCTTCGAAGCTGTCATGCGGTCGCACGGCAAACTCTACTACGAGGGCGTCGCGCGGGCGCTCGGGCTCACCGATCAGAGCCCTCCCCAACCGTCGGCAGAAAAGCGAATCCCCACACTGAAGATTCTCCTCGACCTGTCGCAGCGGCTTCGCGCGCGGCGGCTGAAGCGAGGCGCACTCGATTTCGATCTTCCGGAAGGGAAGATCGTCCTCGACGCACACGGGGAGCCGAAGGAAATCGTCCAGTCTCGCAGCGATCCCGGCATTCGGCAGGCGTACCGCATCGTCGAGGACATGATGCTGGTCACCAACGAGACCGTCGCCGCACACATCAAACGGCATGCGGCGCCGGGGGTGTTCCGAGTCCACGGAAAGCCCGACCCCGAGCGCATCTCGATCTTTTGTCAGGTGGCTAAGTCCTTTGGATACGAGCTCGAAGAGGAATCCGCGGTAACGCCCAAACAGTTGAGTAAATTCCTGCGCCAAATCGAAGGAACGAACGAAGCGTCGTTGCTCCGATACCTGCTGTTGCGCGCAATGCAGCAGGCGATTTACGACACCGACCCGAGCACTGGGCATTTCGCGCTCGCGGCCAAAGACTATCTCCACTTCACATCTCCGATTCGACGCTATCCGGACCTGCTCGTCCACCGCATCCTGCGGAGCATGATTCGGAACGAGAGCCTGGACGCCGCTTCACTGCGGCCGCGTCTGCAACGCTTCGCCGCACAAGCAAGTGAAGCTGAACGGCGCTCCATGATCGTTGAACGGGATGTCATGGACGTCTACCGAACGATCTACATGCAGAAGCATATCGGAGACGAGTTCGACGGACGAATCTCCGGGTTCGCGCCCTTCGGGATCTACGTACAGATCCCGGATCCTTTCGTGAGCGTCTTGCTCCCGTTCGAGCAGCTCGAAGACACGTACGAGCCCGACGATTTGGGCATTCGTTTGATCGGGGTGCGTACTTCGCAGATCTTCACGATGAACGACCCGGTCAC
>CBDURI010000310.1:0-3533 GCA_965369435.1 uncultured bacterium | reverse complement strand
GGCGCCTCCATCTCGTTGAGGAGCGGCTGGGGCGGCTTACCGGTCGCCCGATCGAGGATCATGGTCGCGTCGAGGCGAGCCTGATCGATCCACGGGGTGAGTGCGGTCGGCAATGCGCGCGCCGCAAGTGCTGCGGCGGCATCGAGTCGGCCTGCGCGGCGGCGACGGGTACCCTCCATAAGAGGACAGAATGCCGAAGCCGTTCAGAAGTGTCAAGTGTGACTAGACACTTTACTCCGGCGCTGCCCGATCTTCCCGGAATCCGATGGTTTCAGCCCCTCTCACCACGGGCGCGCCACCCTCCGAAGGTGCTATCTGAGGCCGGTGACGAACACGGTTTGGGAATTCCCACTGAGCCTGCCTCGCAACGCATTCACGGCGCGCGAGGTTCCACGGGCAGGGGACATTTGGCGCCTGTGTCAGGATGTGGCGACCCTGGCGTCGATCAGCGCCGGCTGGCCGCCTTCGCGCTTTCGAGCGGAGAAGGTCGCTTTCATCGTCTACAAGATGACCGTCCTGCACGAAGCCGAAACGCCCTATGGGGCGGTGCTCGACACACAAACGTGGGTGTCACGGTTCCGGCGCCGGACGCTTTCCACGCGTGAGGTGCGCGTTCGACTCGGCGGGAAGCGGGTCGCGTCCGCAACGCAAGAGTGGGTTCACGTCGACGGTGACACGCTCAAACCCAAGCAGGGCTCGGTCGAAGCTGCGGCTGCGTTCCCCGAGAGCGACGTCGAGCCATCGGTGAAGATGCCCCCGTTCGAGGAGCTTCCCGGAGCAGAGGACGCTTTCGCGTTCCACATGTGGCAAACCTGGTCCGATCCGCTCGCACACGCCAATCACCCTGCATACATCGATTGGTGTGATGAAGCGACGACCAGGCGAATGATTGCGTCGGGCATCGATCCGGTGCTGCTTCAGCCCGTGGCCGAACAGGTGATCTTTCGTAGCGCTGTCTTGCCCGGGGAGCGTGTGACCGTTCGAACCAAGCGCGTTGGCGTACACGGCGCCGATGCTGTGGTGTTGAAGCACCACTTGGAGACCGAGCGAGGGCCTGCCGCCGAAGCGACGAGCATACGAGCTCTCGCCGAGGGAAACGGCGCGGCCCTCATCTCGGCCTGGGGCTGACGGATGCGCGCTGGCTTGCCGAGTGGCACGTCGCTCTTGGTTTCGTTTGCGCGCGGCCTCGGGGTCGACGACCAGGAGATCGACCCGCTCGCCCGTGACCTGCTGCCTCCGTTGTTGGCGCGGCTCGCGGAAGCGCCGCGCCATCTGGGTGCCGCTTCAAGTCTCTACCGGCGCGCGGTGCGCACCACGACCTTCGGCCTCATCGACCACATGGTGCTGAGAACGAGGGCGATCGATGCGCACCTCGCCTCGGCCTTGCGATCCGGCATCGACCAGCTCGTCATTCTCGGCGCAGGGCTCGACGCCCGGGCGTGGCGGCTCGACACCCTGAAGCAAGCAACCGTGTTCGAGGTCGATCACCCCTCGACCCAGCAGTACAAGAAAGAGCGCGTCGCGAACAGAACGCCGCCGACCGACATTCGCTACGTGGCGGTCGATTTCGAGATCGAGCGGTTTTCGGATGGGCTCGAACGAGCGGGATTTCGCTCCGACGCGCCAAGCCTTTGGATCTGGGAAGGTGTCACGATGTATCTCCCGCTCGCTGCCATTTACGACACGCTCGGACAACTGACTACGCTCAGCGCCGCCGGCAGTGAGCTCGCCATGACCTACCGTGTGGCGGGTCTGTTCCCCTTTGGTGCCCTTGGGCGCTCAGTGATTCCCGCGGCGTTCATGGCAGCTGGCGAGCCACTCAAAGGCACTCTCGAGCCCCACGAGCTCGCGTCCGCCGTCGCACCCGAGTGGGACGTCGTCTACGACGAAGATGCGCGCGGGTGGCAAAAGCGAACCGGCTCACGGGCCGATCCTGCTCGGAGCTTTCTCGCGGAGCGACTCGCCATCTTGAAGAGGAGGGCTTGAGCGATGTGCACGATCATCGTTCGCCACCGGATGGATGACTGGTGCTCGACGATCATCGCGTCGAACCGCGACGAGTTTTACGATCGCGTTGCCTCCGGCCCGGCGGTGCTGCGCTCGGAGCCCCTCATCGTCGGCGGTCGCGACGAACGGCAAGGCGGGACCTGGTTCGGCCTTACCGGCGACGGGCTCTTCGTCGGGCTCACCAACCAGAGAAGCTTTGGGACGCGAGACGACTCCCTTCGCTCTCGCGGGCGCCTCGTGCTCGACGCGCTGGGGAAGGGGTCGCTCGACGGCGTGATGCGGTACCTGAGCCGTCTGGACCCCGCCACCTACAACGAGTTCAACCTGATCTTCGGGGATGGCGACCAGCTGTGCGCTGCCTACGGGAGGCGGAACGCGCGCGAGGTCGAGCTCGAGCCGCTCGACGAGGGGGTTCACGTGCTTTGCAACGATCGCCTCGGCTCGCCGGATTTTCCGAAGGCGGCCAAGGCGCGTGAGCGCGTCATGGCGGTTCCCACGGACACCTGGCCGCGGATCAAATCGCAACTCGTCGAAGTGCTCGCGGACGGTTCGCTCCCGGATCCTTCGGAGGTGCCCCCGGTCCCGGTCGGCGCGCCCTTCGATCAGGACGTCGCGCGCTACCTCCAAGCGATTTACGTGAAGACACCGGTGTACGGCACCGTCTCGTCCACGCTCGCGGCCGTGAGCCGAGGCCGTGTGGAGCAATATTGCTTTGCCGAGGGCCCGCCGTCCGAAGCGAGCTTCGAAGACATGGCTCACCTCATCCGAGGCGCTGGATGAATCCGATCACCGCTGCGGCGCCGGCTTCTAGATTCTGTTCGAGTGTCCGTCCGCTTTTCTTCCGCGGCTTGAACGAGTGGTCACCGTCTCCCATCCAGGCGAGCTCGATCGAAGACGAGAGCGAGTAAGAGCCCACCTCTTCCTCGGTGCCGAGCCGGTCCCGCGTGCCTTGCACGATCAGGGTAGGAGTCTTTAGCGTTTCGAGGTGTGCGGTGCGGAGCCGCTCCGGTTTGCCGGGCGGGTGAAACGGATACCCGAGGCACACGACCCCGGCGGCGCCCACCTCATCGGCGATCATCGACGCGATGCGCCCCCCCATCGACTTACCGCCAATGACGACCTGGTCGGCTGGGCCCACGAGCGCGAGCACCTTCGTGAAGCGAGCGATGAGCCTCGGCGCCCGATCCGGCCCCCGGCGTGTCCCGTCCTCGCGCCGCTTCGCCATGTACTCGAACTCGAAGCGAACGACTTGGATCCCCGAAGCCGCCACAAGCTCGGCCATCGTGTCCATGAACGCAGAGTCCATCGGTGCGCCGGCGCCGTGAGCGAGCAGGAGGCGGGGGGTAGAGGGGGAGCGGGTTCGCAGAAGGAGAGGCACTGCCGGTGTCTTACCCAGACCGAGACCCAGCGCCAGTGTCAGTCCCAGTGTCAGGGCCGGTGTCAGGGCCAGTGTCAGCGTCGGTGCCAGTGCCCGTGTCAGTGGCAGTGCCGGTGTCAGTGTCCGCGCCAGGGTCAGTGGCAGGGCC
>CBDURI010000309.1:0-3535 GCA_965369435.1 uncultured bacterium | reverse complement strand
CGACTGATTGCGGACGACCGCACCTGCGACAAGCCGCGTTACCAACCCGATCGACGCACTGTTCGTTTTTGGAGAGTACGTCGTGCCGCTGGCAACCGCCGTGGGATTGCTGGGGATAGTTGCCTGGTGCCTCGAAGCTTTCCTCACTTCGGTGCGGCGACGAGCGCGTACTTGAGGTCGGTGTTCGACGCGTCGTAGTAACTGATGTGGGCGACGCCGGCGGGGTCGAACGCAAGCGAGGTGTGTTCCCCCACGTCGTCGTCGTCGTCGTCGATGGTCTGTACGGTCCAGGAGTCGCCGGTTTCTTCCGTCGCGACCATGAGATCGCTGCCGCTGGCCCCGTAGTAGCTGATGTACGCGATGCCGGCTGGATCGAAGGCCATCGAGGTGAACTTACCCACGTCGTCCTGGGTGTCGACGGCCTGCACAGTCCACGAGCCGCCGCTTTGCAGAGTCGCAAGCATCAAGTCCCGGCCGTTCGATCTGTAGTGACTAATGTGCGCAAGGCCGGCAGGATCGAAAGCAAGCGAGGTGTGCTGGCCAACGTCATCTTGGCTCGCGGCGATCTCGGAGGCCCATGACCCATCGTTTTGACTCGTTGCGTATCGGAGGTCTTTGCCGTTGCTAGCGTAGTAGCTGATGTGAGGGGTACCCGTGGCGTCGAGGGCCAACGCTGTGTACTCGCCTACGTTGCCCCCGGAATCGACCGTTCGAAGATGTATTTGAGCGCAACTGCCGCCGTAGAGCGCCTGCCCAGGCGGGCAGCTGGTGGGACAACACGCGTCGTCACAGCGTTCGAATGTGTCGCCACACACGAAATCACAGATGCCGAGGGCGCATATTGCGCTCGCGTTGGGGGGAGCCGGGCAGGGAGTGCACAAAACTCCACACGTTGCAGGGTCTAGATCAGACACGCAGACCGCTCCGCACTGATGGTAGATGGGCGCGCAAGCGCACTCGTGGACGTCCGTATCGCAGACCTCATGGTCACCGGTGCACTGTTCGTCCACTTCGCAGCCGCGCAGGCACTCACCTGAAGTCTCGTCGCAATAGGTGAATCCGATGCAGCCCGTCCCATTGGTGCGGCAGTCGCCAGGATCCCTGCAGATGCCGACGTCGCAAACGTCGCCTGCGGAACACGACGTCAGGCAATCACCGCAGTAGCGAGGGTCGACTTCGGTGTCCACGCAACTAAAGGCGCATTGTTCATACCCAGGGGAGCAAACACAGTCGTGGGTGTCGGTGTCGCAGGTCTCATGAGCGCCAGTGCATTGAGTGTCGTTCGTACATCCGCGCAAGCACTCGCCGCTTGCTTCGTCGCAATAGGTGAAGCCGCTGCACTCGACCCCATTGGTGCGGCAGTCGCCAGGATCTACGCACGCGCCCAGCTCGCACACGTGCCCACCAGGGCACGACGTCGCGCAATCACTGCAGTAGCGAGGGTCGGTTTGTGTGTCGACGCACTCGAGGCCACAAAGCGTGAGCGGTGCCTGGCAGTCGATTCCACCGTCATTCGGTCCCCCATCGTCAGTTGGCACTCCGGCATCGCTGGTAGGCATGCCTGCGTCGGCGGGTAGCTCTCCGGGGTTGTCGATGCGCTCGAGGTCTTCGGGCGCCAGCCATTCGTCGATGCAGGCCGGCGTCTCGCAGGACGTGCTGTCGGGACAACCGCAGCTAGTGCCTTCCGCACAGGTCACGTTGGCGCACGCGCGGTGCAGCAGTATCCGGACGAGCAAGGCCTCGCCAGCGATGAAGCCGGTTTTGACGCGCCGCGAGACGAGGACTTGGTCGCTACCGCTTGCCAGAGCCTCTAGCTCGATGACGATTTCACGATCGAGATCAGACTCCTCCGGCACGACGCCAAAGGATGCTGGGAGCTCGAACGTGCTCGCATCGGGCGGCGTCTCGTCGGAGACTGGGAACACGCGAAGCCAGGTCTCCACCTCCTCTTGTCCCTCGCCCGCGTCGACGACCTTGAGCACGCGCGCGCGGATGCGATCCACCTCGGCCGGCACCGCATAGTCTGTGTTCATGAGCACCACGACCTGGGTGTCCGAGCCCGCGGTGCAGCTCACTCCCAAGAGCGAGAACAGCACGGAGCCCAGAAGAAGGCGTCGCGTCACGGAGAATCGCAGATGCCCGCGGTTCGGCTTTGGGAGCTGCATGATAAGGCTAAGGACGGCGTCACGGGGGGTTAGGGGAGGGGTGACGCCTCGACCGTTCAGCATAGCCGTGCATAAATGGAGGGCAAATGGTGCCCTTAGACCCCCTCACCCAGCGGAACACCTTACTCGGCGGAAAGTACCGTCTCGGGGACGCAATTGGCGTCGGCGGCGTGGCGACGGTGTACCGCGCGACGCACATCTGGACCGAGCGGGATGTGGCGGTGAAGGTGCTCGATCCCACCCTTCCGCATTTCGATCGGCTTCGCGAAAGTTTCCTGAGAGAGGCCCGCGCAACGGTTCAGCTCGATCATCCAAACGTCGTCGACGTTCTCGACATGGGCGAGGAAGACTGGTCGACGGTTTACCTGGTCATGGAGCTGCTGTATGGGCCAACGCTCCGCGACGTGCTCATGGACCGCGGCTCCCTCTCTCCGGAAGAAACCATCGAGATCCTGATGCCGCTCATCGATGCACTGGACAAGGCTCACGAGATGGGCATCGTGCACCGGGATTTCAAACCCGAGAACATCATCCTAAGCATCGACTCAGCGGGCGTCGTGACGCCGAAGCTGCTCGACTTCGGAGTAGCCGCGATGCTGCAAGCAGTTCGGTCACGTGGCGTGGCGAGCACGGACGACATCATCGTCGGCACACCTCAGTATATGGCGCCCGAGCAGGCACGGGATGATCGCGAGCAGATCGGACCGCAGACCGATGTGTGGGGAGTCGGAATCGTCTGGTACGAATGCCTTACCGGCCAATCTCCCTTCGAGCGGGACAGCGCCGTGGAAGCGCTTCATGCAGTTTGTGAGGCGCCTGTCGACTTCGACTTGGTGCCGGACGCATACGTTTCACTGCTCGAAGATGCGTTGAACCGATCGCCTGAGCAACGAATACAATCGCTCTCCGAGCTCACGGCGCGCCTCGAGAGCATGGGGCTTGCGCGCCCTTCGACCTGGCCCGGCCGGGGTTCCATTTCGTTGGACCTCCCTGCGCGGGCCGTAGACAGTCCGTCGCAACGAACATTGGTTGGCGTCGGGCCCAAGAAGGCGCTGCCGCTCAGCCTCACGACAGGCCGTATCGACTCCCAGCCACGGGTCGTGCAGTCCGCGTCGAATCGACATGCCGCGACCGGCGGCATCGCCCTTGCGCTAGCGATCGCATTGGCAGCGTGGTGGACGATCGGGAAGCCGAGCGAAGAGCTTGCTATCCCTGAGGAACCGGCCGCGATGCCGGCAGAGCCTTCACCAGAGCTTCAGGAGCCAAGCATCACACCAGTGAGCGCAACGCCACCGGCGCCCCCAGAAATCGAGGCGGAAATCGAGGCGGAATCCGAGGCGGAAATCGAGGCGGAATCCGAGGTGGAAGTC
>CBDURI010000308.1:0-3551 GCA_965369435.1 uncultured bacterium | reverse complement strand
CGCGCGGGAGCACGTGGTCGATGAGATGTGCAGCACGCTCGGTCATCCGGCGGCCGCCGCAGCTCGGGCAGAAACCCCTGCCCTTACAGGAGAACGCGACCAAGCGATCGGTGCCGCAGGCCGTACACCGAAACCGGGCAAAGCCGTGCGCCAGCACGCCGCAACGAATGAAGCGCTGAAACTCGCGCTTCACGAACAACGGAGCGCCGCGTTGTCCGTCATGTCGGTCGAGCTCCCAAAGGAAGGTCTGGAGGTGCTCGCGTACGACGCGGTGCAGCACTCCGCGCTCAGGGGTGCGGCGTACGTAGGATCGAGAGATCGCCTCGCTCGTAGCCGCGGCGTGAAGGTCCACGACCACAGGACGCCATCAAGACTCATGCCGTTGTTCGCCCCTGCGTTTTAAGCGTGTCTCAGATAGATCGCCCTCGAGCGAAGTGGCGAACGGCGTCGGAATGCTGGCGGCCGCCACCCTTGGCGCGTGTGTGGCCTTGCTCTCCCTGAGGCCCCCGCCGCGAATAAGCCGAAGGCGTTGAGCGCGGCAAACGGGGATTGAGGACATCTTCGATGTCATACAATCCCACATCTTGCCCCGGACAAGCAGGCTCCTTCGTTGCAACCGCATGTAAGCCGGTGAAGCTCGCCGCGACTCACGGTGACTTGCTGTAACAAGAACTTTCTCAGCGTGATTGGCTGCGACTGATCGCAATCCCGCGCGATTCACTCTCGCGGAGTTTCAACCAGTACCGCTTGCTCTCACACAGGTGCCGGGAGTACCGACCACGCTCAGCGAGTTGCAGCAAGTTCCAGCGAAAAACTTCGCGTCTGATGAAAAAAGACGCCCCATTTGAGAATACTTTGGGTCTCCAAAACCGATAACAGGCTTGTGAGCAGGGATTCCCAATTCGAGTATCGGTCGGCGGAGGCTCCAGAGTGCGAGCCGTACGCATATTTTGTGGAGCGCAAAGAGCAGATCGCAGCGTGGCTGCGGGCTGGCTACTCGGTGAAGGGCGTTTGGAATGCGTGTCGACGCGTGACACCGCCATTTCAAGGCTCCTACCAGACGTTCTGGCGTTACTGCCGAATGCACGGCCTCAGCGTGCCGCGCGGGACGCGCCCTGCAGCGCCGCCGCAGTTGCCCTCCGCAGCCCGACGCGCGCCTACGAAACCGGCCGCACCGGGGGCCACTCCCAAGATCTGGCCGCGGCTGCCTGGCAAGCCGCGAGAGTTCATTCCTAGGACAGAGGACTAGAGCAGGTGAAAACGCTGACCCTAGATTCCCCCCTGCTGACAAGAGACGAGGCGGCAAGGTATTGTCGCGTGGGGTTGCGCACGTTTGATCGCCGCGTGGCACCGTATTTGCGGACGGTTCCCATTGGGACTCGCCGCTTTTTCGACCGAAGGGACATTGATACATGGCTCGAAACTCAGAAGGATGGACACTCCACCGGGATCCGAGAACACAGACCTTCACGGTCCGGTTCCGGATCGCGGGGAAGCGTTGTCATCGATCCACTGGCGAGACAAATCGCGCAGCGGCTCAAGAAGAGGCTGCTCGAATCGTCCGAGAGATGACGCATGGGCCCGTGATGGGCAGGTCGGTGCCAGCGCTTGACGTGAGTCTGCCGGAGCTTTTCGGAAGCTGGTTGTCAGCGATGGGTGCCGAGGTGTCGGCCGACACGGTTCGGTGTTGGGAGACTTACGCGGCCGCGCATTTCATCCCGTTCTTTGAAACGGCGCAGGACCTTTGCTCGGATGCTCGCTTGGGCGACTACATGCGGTATCGGCTCACGAAGGTGAAGCGGACGACGCTCAAGAAAGAGCTGAGCGCCCTCAACCGACTCTTCGACTGGATGGTCGAGCAGAGGCTTCTAGGCACCAAGCCAACGACTCCGCGGATCTCGAAGCGTGCAACAGGGACTCCGCACCCCCAGGGAAAGCGAGAAACGGTGACGCTCACGCCCGAGGAAATGGACGCCATCGTCGCTCAGCTCCCCGAGCGCTCGAAGCTCGGCTATGCGATGCGAGCATACTACGAGGTCATGCGGGAGACCGGGCTTCGTCCGTCGACGCTTCACCGGCTGAGAACGCCCGACGACTACCAACCTGGCGCGCCGTACCTCACGATCCGAGAAGACGCCGACAAAGCGCGATACGGGCGCGAGCTTCCGCTCTCCGATCGCGCCCGGGCCGCGCTCGACTCAGCCTGCCCGGAACGAGGCGTGATCTTCCCGAAGTTCGACGGGCGTCACACCTTGAGGAAAGCGGCACTTGCCGCCGGCCTCGACCCTGAGCGCGCCTCCAAGTTCAGCGCCTACGACCTCAGGCACAGCCTGGCGACCGAGCTCACCGAGCGTTCCGGCAACCTCGTCGGCGTCGGCTACCTGCTCGGCCACAAGCACATCACGACCACCAACCACTACGTCCACGCCCGCCGTCGAGCCGCCGAATCGGTCCTATCGGGACACCGATTGGGACACGGGGCAGGGGGGCCACTCGGCGAAGCGTCTAGTGTTGTTGGGCAAGTGCCCGTAACTACTGGGTGCGGAAGAGAGGACTCGAACCTCCACGAGTTTTACCTCACTAGATCCTTAGTCTAGCGCGTCTGCCAGTTCCGCCACTTCCGCAGGAATACAGGGGGCGGAAGCTAGTCAGAAGCCGCCTCCTGTCAAGTGGGACGGGTCTCAGAGGCCGAAATGCCGTAGCGCAAACCCCAGCGAATCCTCGCCGCTCGGGTCCGCGATCATGAGGCCCTTCATGTACGCCACGTTCTCCAGCCCAATCTCGTCGGCCTGCTCTGCCAACACCAATGCGTGGTTCGCGTGGTGGAAGGCTAGATCCCCGCTCAGCGGCGCCGAGCCGGGTCCGACGGCGGGCTCGAGGTCATTCTGCACGTAGAACGGGGGATCCTCCGCGTCCATCAAGTCGAGCATGTCGACCCGTGCCCGATACTCCAGGATCTCTACCGACTCGAACTCATCGACGTCGGTGATGCCATAGAAGTCGAGCATCGCCTGCGCGAGGCCCAGCAGGTCGGCGAGCTCCAGGAGGTCGAGCCCGTATTCCTCGAATACCACGGTCTCCCACTTGCCGACGTCATAGGTCGCTTGCGTGGCGATCCCTATGACGGCGGTCACGCGCGTCGACTGATGAAGAACGGGGTCTTCGCTTTCGGGATCCGCCATGTCGTCGTTGAAGCCGATCCACAGGCTCGTGCCCGCACCGGCGGACCCTCCCATGAGAATGATGTTCGACGGATCGACGTTGAGCCGCGCTGCGTGATACCGAATGAACTGCAGACACCTAGTGCTGTCTTGTAGTGGCTTGAGCACCCCGTCTGGATCCGGGGATTGAAGCACCCGGTAGTCGATCGACGCGTACGCCACCCCCTCGGCAAGATACGACAACACGCGCTCCTCGTCGTTCGAGGTGTCGCGCGAGCCGCCGGTGAAGGCGCCACCATGGATGTAGATCAACAGCGGAGTTGGCTCGTCGGAAGCCGGCACGTAGATGTCGAACAGGTTCTCATCGTGCGGCCCATACGCGATCGCCTC
>CBDURI010000307.1:0-3563 GCA_965369435.1 uncultured bacterium | reverse complement strand
CTACTCGATGATCTTGGAAATGACGCCTGCACCGATGGTTCGGCCGCCCTCGCGAATCGCGAAGCGCTGCTTCTCTTCCATGGCTGCTGGCACAATGAGGTTGACCTTCATCTTCACGTTGTCGCCAGGCATGACCATCTTCACGTCGTCCGGAAGCTCGATCTTGCCCGTCACGTCCAGCGTGCGGATGTAGAACTGCGGTGTGTAGTTGCTGAAGAACGGCTTGTGGCGACCGCCCTCGTCCTTGCTCAGGATGTACACCTCGCACTCGAAGCTCGTGTGCGTGTTCACTGAGCCCGGAGCACACAAAACCTGCCCGCGCTCCACCTGCTCTTTGTCGACGCCGCGGAGCAAGCAACCCACGTTGTCACCCGCCTGACCTTGGTCCAGCAGTTTGCGGAACATCTCCACGCCCGTCACCGTCGTCTTTTGCGGCTCACGAACTCCGAGAATATCCACCTCGTCGCCCACCTTGATGATCCCGCGCTCGATGCGCCCCGTCACCACCGTCCCGCGACCCTTGATCGAGAACACATCCTCGACCGCCATCAGGAACGGCTTGTCGATGTCTCGCTTCGGCTCCGGAATGTAGGTATCGACCGCCTCCATCAGGTTCACGACCGACT
This sequence comes from uncultured bacterium, assembly GCA_965369435.1. Taxonomy (GTDB): domain Bacteria; phylum Myxococcota_A; class Polyangia; order Polyangiales; family Houyiibacteriaceae; genus SG8-38. The sequence continues at coordinate 2,937 of CBDURI010000307.1, read as the reverse complement.
CCACCCACTTCTCTTCGCCGTTGAGCGCGCCCAGCGCCGAGCCCTGCACCACCGGGACGTTGTCCCCGTCGTATTCGTACTTCGACAACAGCTCGCGCACCTCCATCTCGACCAGCTCGAGAAGGTCCGGGTCGTCGACCGCGTCGCACTTGTTCATGAACACCACCATCGTCGGCACACCGACCTGGCGCGCCAAAAGCACGTGCTCTTTGGTCTGCGGCATCGGGCCGTCGACTCCGCTCACCACCAGAATCGCGCCGTCCATCTGCGCCGCGCCGGTGATCATGTTCTTGACGTAGTCGGCGTGGCCCGGGCAATCGACGTGAGCATAGTGACGATTGGCCGTCTGATACTCCACGTGGCTCGTCGCGATCGTCACCGTCTTGGTTTCGTCGCGCTCCGTGCCGCCCTTCGCGATGTCTTTGTAGCTCTTGACCTCGCCGCCGTGCTTATCGCTCATCACCTTCATGATGGCCGCCGTCAGCGTCGTCTTGCCGTGGTCAATGTGACCAATCGTGCCTACGTTCATGTGTGGTTTGTCTCGGACAAACTTTTCTTTAGCCATCGTTCGTTTCCTACTTCGTCGTTCTTCTTGGTGAGGCCTGGAGCCCAGGATGAGACTTGAACTCACGACCTCCCCCTTACCAAGGGGGTGCTCTACCACTGAGCTACCTGGGCATAGTCTGAATCGCGTCTCGTTTCATCTGCACTGCGGGCTAGAGCGGGCGACCGGGCTCGAACCGGCGACATTCAGTTTGGAAAACTGAGGCTCTACCAACTGAGCTACACCCGCGTAATCTGTTCCTTGTTCTCCTAGTGGAGGGTGGTGGGTTCGAACCACCGTAGGCATAAGCCGGCAGATTTACAGTCTGCTCCCTTTGACCGCTCGGGCAACCCTCCATGGTCGTTCCGAAATTTCAAGTAGAGCTGGCGATGAGACTCGAACTCATAACCGCCGGTTTACAAAACCGGTGCTCTACCAGTTGAGCTACGCCAGCATGACGGCGGCGGCTGTACTACGTTCCGACCCCCGGGAAGTCAAGGTAATCAGGGTCAGATGCCGGATGATGGAGGCTCACACGCTTTTCGGTCGTTTCGGTCGTCGACGAAGGTGATGCTTCCCACGCAGTTCGACCAATTTTCCTCGTCCCGATTGCGATTGCAGTCGGGTTTGTCCACGCAGACTAGGAAGCAGTAGTTGTTGCCATCGTCGTGGGTGACGCAGGCCGAGCCCTCAGGGCAATCGACGTCACCCGTGCAGCCCTCGAGGCCGCAGTAGCCTCCTTTGAACTGCGTTAGGCACACGAGCTTGGGTTCCTCATCCGCCGACTCGCATTGCGCGCTGTCCGTGCATTGAGCTCCGACACCGGCCTTGTCCGCCTCGGTCTCCCCCGAGTCGCCGCAACCCATCGCGATTCCCATTAGGACCACAGCAAAGACATACATAAACCTACACATACTCATCCCCCATTTGTGTTCACGCCGCGTCATACACGCGGATCGGCCGAGTGGCCAGGACCAGCTCCCTCACGCGAACCCAGCGTCGAACAGAATGCCAGTGCGCATTGGCCATCACCAAAAAGCGAAGGGCGGTCTCGTTGAACAGGGAGCCCTGCGTGTCACGAACGACCTCCGCGCCGATCCACAAGACATCGGGCTCGCCCGGCAGGGTGAGTTGAATTTGCAGTCGGTCGCTGCGGCGATTGCCGAGGATCGCAAGGGAGTCGAGGAGCAAGCCGTGCTCGCTGATGCTGGTCACGAACGCGGGAAGGACCTCGTCATCGGCGACGAGCTCTGCATAGAGCGCGACCGGAACTAGCGTCTCGCGATGCACCCCGAACGGCATCGTCGGTCAAGCTACGGGGAGCCGCCGCGCCCCGCAAGAAACCTACCGGCCCTCCAACCGTAAAGCGGTATGATTCCGCGGTGCTCGGCCCCGCCCTGACCCTCGTAGCGTACCTCGTCGGCTCGATCTCATTCGGCATCCTGTTTGCTTCTCGGGAAGGCGTCGATCTGAGAACCATCGGCAGCGGCAACATCGGTGCGACCAACGTCGGTCGAGCGCTCGGCAAGGGGACCGGCCGCAAGGTCATGCTCCTCGACATGCTCAAGGGCTTCGTTCCGGTCGCGTTGGCGCACTGGGCGTTCGAGCTGCCTTGGCCGTGGATCACGCTGGTCGGGATCGCTGCCGCGCTGGGGCACGTCTTTCCGATTTGGCATGGATTTCGGGGTGGAAAAGGTGCTGCCACGGCCGGCGGCGTCTTACTAGGCGCCCTTCCCTGGGTCGGCATGGCAACGCTCATCACGTTCGTGCTCGTCAAGAAGCTCAGCAGGCGCGCGAGCGTGGCATCACTGTCGGCTGCTACGGTTGCCGCCGTCCTGACCATCGGATTCGACGGGCGCCAGTGGCCGATTCAACTTGCGGTGGGGCTGTGGATCATCGTCGTCCTGCGGCACGCAGGGAACATCGTCCGGCTCCTGCGAGGGGAAGAGCCGCCCGGTTAGCCTGGTTTGACGGCAGGGGCGCGGGTGTGTTACCCGAAACTGAATGGCGGTTCATTCAACGGCCCCCAAGCGCAAGAGGGCTCCCAACAAACGGGAGCGCATCCTGAAGGCCGCTATCAAGGTCTTCGCCAAGAACGGCTTCTACGCGACGCGGGTGAGCGAAATCGCCAAGGCGGCCGGTGTCGCGGACGGCACGATCTACCTCTACTTCAAGAACAAGGACGATGTTCTCGTCACGATCTTCGAGGAAGGCATCGAACGGCTCCTGAGCATTCTTCGGGAGGTCGCGGCGTCGGAGGAACCGTTCGAGAATCGGATCCAGCGCATCATCGAGCTTCAGCTCGGCTTGATGGAGGAACAGCGAGACCTCGCCGAGGTGGTCACCGTGAACCTGCGGCAGTCGTCCCGCCTACTCAAGCAGTACGCAACGCC
>CBDURI010000306.1:0-3570 GCA_965369435.1 uncultured bacterium | reverse complement strand
CTTCAAGTACATCAACCAAGGGGGCCACCTCTTGGGCGAACCGGAGGCGCCCTAGCCCTCACGGCCCGGCATCGACTCCACCATCCGCGCCGGGATCGGGCGCAGGCAGGCACACGCCCGACAGGCATGCCAAGCCAGCGGCGCACTGGTCGGTCCGCGTACACGGCTCATCGAGTTGCTTTGGGCGCATATGATCGCCGCAACCCAACAACACGAGACACAACGATAGCCGCAGGAGTCGACGATACATCGCGGCCACGATAGCGCAGCCTGGAATCGGTGACCACGCCCCACGCTGCAAAACGCTGCTAGGCTCCGGCCGTGGACATCCGGCTGCTGGTACTGGACCTCTTCGAGAAGCTCAGCCTCATCGCGACCGCGGGCCTCCTCGGCGTGCTCGTCCCGCCGCTCCGCAACCGGCTGCTGGGGGTGGGCCGGCCCCGAGACATCGCCGTCGTGGTGATCTTCGGGCTCCTGTTCTCACTGTGGGGCTCCACGATGGGCTACGAGTGGCTAGGCCACTTTCTCAACCTTCGCGCGATCGGCATCATGATCGCGGGCATTCTGGGCGGACCCCGCGCCGGTGCCCTGACTGGGCTACTCGGCGGCGGCTTCTACGTGACGCGGGTCGCTCCGGAGGAGTTCCCCTGGGCCCTCGTCGCATCGATCCTCGACGGATGGCTTGCGGGGCGCATGTCGGTTCGGCGCGAGCATATGTTCGTCGGTTGGCGCGTGCTCGGCGCGGCGGCCATCGTCCAGCTAGGGGGATTGACCGTCACGGTCATCGGGATGGTCTTTTCCGGGTCCAACGCCATCGAGGCGCTACCTGCGCTTGCCGCTCAGCTCGGGGGCGTCGCGCTCGGCGTCGCGCTCTTCGTGAACGTGGCGTTGGTCGTGATCTCGCGACAGGAGCAAGCCGTGGCACTGGTCGAAGCCCAAGCAGCGGCCAACGCCCTGTCGCTCACTGCCTTGCGCAGCCGCCTCGAGCCCCACTTCTTATTCAACACGCTGAACACCTTACGCGCCACCATTCGGCGCGATCCCGAGCAGGCGCGCGCGCTCGTGTCTGACCTGGCCGACCTCTACCGGTACCTGCTGCATCACCCGCACGACGCATCCCTGATCAACGAGGTCGAGCATGCCAGCGCTTATCTGGCGATTGAAAGGGCCCGGCTCGGCGATGAACGGCTCGCGGTCCAAACATCGATCGACGACAGTGTGCGCGACATCCGGGTGCCCGCCTTGCTGCTACAACCGATCGTCGAAAATGCAGTCACACACGGGATCGCTCCAAAGCAGGGGCTGGGGAAGATCACGATTCGAGCGTCGGACCTTGGTGATCGGCTACGGATCGAAGTCGAAGACGAAGCGGATGGACCAAACCGGGGGTCGCCCACGAAGGGATCGGGTTTGGCGCTACAAACTCTACGAAAGCGGCTTGATCACCAATATGATGGACAGGCCAGCCTCCGGCTTTCTACGCTGGAACGCGGTACTCTCGTGACCGTGGAGCTGCCAAAACACTCTGACGTCCCAGGAGAACCATGATGACAATTCGCGCGATCGTGGTCGACGATGAGCCACTGGCTCGCGACGAGCTTCGCTTCATGCTCGGCCAGTGCGAGGGCATCGAGGTCGTTGGTGAGGCCGGCAACGCGCCTGACGCGCAAGGCCTTTGCGACGAAGAGCATCCCGATGTGGCGTTTCTCGATCTGCGAATGCCCGGTCCGGACGGCGTAGTGCTCGCCGAAACCCTCATGGCCAACCATCCAGACCTCAAAGTGGTCATCGTGTCAGCGCACGACGAAGGCGCGCTGCGTGCATTCGAAGCGCGGGTCGCCGACTATCTGCTCAAACCCGTCCGGCTCGAACGATTGCGCCAAGCGGTCGAACGCATTCGGAACGCGGACGCCGAGAGCACCAACGGTCCCGAACGGCTCGAACGAATCGCCGTGCGTCGCAAGGACGCCTACGTGGTGCTCGAGCTCGGCGACGTCATCTACTTCGAAGTCAAAGACGAGCTCGTCTGGGCCGTCACCGAGGAGGATCGGTTCGCAATCGACAAGACATTGGCGAACTTGGAAGGTGAGCTCGACCCCGAGGCCTTCTTCCGCTCCCATCGGGGATTCATTGCTCGCTACGATCGAATCCGCGCCATCGAGCCGACGGGGGCCGGCACCTACCAACTCCTCCTCGACCACCCAGCCGAGCCGAAAATCCCCTTGGCGCGTGAGCGAGCCAAGAAACTCCGCGAGCGCATCCCATTTTCGGGCTGAGCGCACGAAAAGCTTTAGCGTTTGGGCGTCTTGATGGTAAGTCCCGTCGCATGAGGGGGATACGGATTACTCAATTGCTCGCGCTCGGCGTCCTCGCTGGGTTGCTTACCCTGTCGGCCTGCAAGAAGGGCAAGGACACCGACAACGCCGAAGACGAGAAGCGCGACCCACCGCCGCCCTCGGGGACGATGAGCTTACAGGGCATGTACTCCTACATGGCCGACGCGGGAATTTTCGTGGACTGTGCGACACACGAACGGTGGCCGGTCGCCCACGAAGGAGACAACGCGACCCTCGAACGCGCGTACGGGAAAGCGCAGATCGCGCCGGGCTCGCCGCTGCTCGTCACGGTGGAAGGCGGCTTGGACCTGCGTCCCAAGGTGGACGGCCGCGGAAGTGCGACCACCCTCATCATCCAGCGCTTCGTGCGCACCTGGCCGAGGGAAACGTGTGGAAGCGTGCAACCGGTGACCCTGCAAGACACGACCTGGGCGCTACTCGAGCTGAACGGCAAAACGATCACGGTCAAAGTGAACGACAAAGCGCCCTACCTGGAGCTGAACTCGAAGAAGGCTAGCGCGTACGGCTTCGGCGGCTGCAATCGCTTCTTCGGCTCGTACGAGACGTCAGGACACAGGCTGTCCCTAGGCGCGATGGGTGCGACTCGAATGGCGTGTCCCGAAGGCATGGATCAAGAGCAGGAGTTCCTCACCGTGCTCGGTTCGGTGACTCGATACGAGATTCACGGATCCAAGCTCATGCTCTTTGCGGACAAGGCACTGGTCGCGCGGTTCGAGGCGCGAGCGCCTTAGCTTAGGGAGGTCTCTCGGAGTCCCCGGCATGGCATGACCATCGTTTTCGACGAGTTCGAGTTGGACCCGGCGCGTCGTGCCCAAGCAAGAGCTGCTCGACACCCTTTGGCCCGACGCGACGGTCACCGAGAGCTCGGTTCAGCGCGGCGTCAGCTTGGCCAGGCGCGCCTTGGGCGAGCGCGGTGCAGAGCTGATTCAAACCTTCCCGCGCCAAGGGTATCGCTTCGTCGGCAAGATCCAGAGGTCCAGCGTTTTCGCGGTCAGGCCGTCCCAGGGAAACTGCATGCCTACTTTCGCTTGGCGTCCACACCGGGGAGGTCGTTCGCCGTGGTGCAGTCGTCAACGAAGAGGGCATCGTTGCTCCGGAATTCATCTGCGCGGCACTGGACTGCCCCGGCGCCTGGGCTCTCATCACCCGATACGGCACCGAAGGCCCTTTCGTCCTCGGCAGGATGACTTACCGATTGGAGAAGCCGATCCAC
>CBDURI010000305.1:0-3630 GCA_965369435.1 uncultured bacterium | reverse complement strand
AGCCGGCCGTCGGAACGGCTTCCGGCTCAACCTACAGCTCCAGTTCCTGTTCTGACGTAGGCGTTGCTCAGTGGTGGTGACCACCGGCGCCGTGCGGGTGGCCGTGCTCGATCTCTTCTGCGGATGCGTCCCGGAGTGACTCCACCGTCACCTCGAAGTGCAGGGTCTCCCCGGCAAGCGGATGATTGGGATCCACGGTAATGGTGTCTTCGGTGATGCCCGTGATGAAGAACGGGATCTGCCTGCCCGAATCGTCGTGCGCGATGACCTGCATACCGGCGGCTAGCTCCGCGTCGGCGGGAAATAGGTTACGCGGAACCTCACGAGCCGTGCCGACCCGTGGGCCATATCCCTTCTCGGGCGATACGGTGGCTTTGATCGACTCCCCCTCGGCGACCCCTTCGAGCTGCTCTTCGAGGCCGGGGACGATGTTCTGGGCGCCATGAAGATACAGCAGAGGGCTCCCGCTCTCGGACTCGTCAATGACTTCACCGTCATCGTCGCGCAGGGTGTACGCAAGAGAAACTACTTTGTTTGCCGTAATCTTGTCGGTCATGATGCGGGCGCGACCATGCCATACTTGGCGCCCTGCGCTACCGGAGCGATACCGAAAGGAGCCCCCCATGATCGAGGTGATGACAGACCTTCCCGAGCGAGTCCTCGGACTCAAGGCGAGCGGCGAAGTCACTGCGGAAGACTACAAGACAGTGCTCGTTCCGGCGGTCGAAGAGCAGCTGACCCGACACAAGAAGGTGCGCTTGCTCTACGTCTTCGGGGAAGAGTTCAAAGGGTACACGGGAGGCGCGGCCTGGGAAGACGCCAAAGTGGGCATGAAGCACCTCACCTCGTTCGAGCGTGTCGCCGTGGTGACCGATGTCGACTGGATCGAGAACGTGATCAAGGCTTTCGGGTTTGCAGTACCAGGTGAAGTGCGCGTGTTCGATGACGACGACTTCGAAGCCGCCCGCCAGTGGATCTCGGAACCACCCTCGCAGGGTCATCTTTCGTTCGACCTCATCGAAGGCAAAGGCGTCTTGGTGCTGCACCCCAAAGGCGAGCTCGAAGCCGCCGACTTCGAGCGCGTGAGTGCGGAAATCGACCCTTACATCGAGAAGGCCGGCGGGCTCAACGGCTTGATGATCGACGCAGAGCACTTTCCTGGCTGGGACGACTTCGCAGCGTTCAGCTCGCACATGCGCTTCGTACGGGAGCACCACAGCAAGATTCGACGGGTCGCCATCGTCACCGCGGATCGCATCGTGTCCGCGCTACCGCGGATAGCGTCGCGTTTCCTCGACGCGGAGGTTCGCGCGTTCCCGATGGGCGAACGAGACGAAGCGCTTCTCTGGGTCGCCCAGAGCTAATCCAATGACATCGAGCAAAGACACCGAAGACGGTCGAGATTTCGATAAGCGGGTGATGCAGGCCGCGGTGCGGTTGAGCCTTCTCGCGGTGCTGGTGTTCTGGTGCCTGAAGATCCTGGGGCCATTCCTCAACCCCATCCTCGGGGGCGTCGTGATCGCCATCGCGGTGCAGACCCCGTACGCCAAGCTCACGCGCGCACTCGGTGGACGCCCCAGGCTTGCCGCTGCGTTGCTGGTCGCGATCGCCCTGTTGGTGCTGATCGTTCCGGCGCTCACCCTCGGCGCAAGTCTGGTCGACTCGACGGCCGGCCTATCGGACGATTTCATGCACGATGAGATCAAGGTGCCGCCTCCGCCGGAGGGCATCGCCGAATGGCCGCTCATCGGCGATCGTTTCCACGCGCTCTGGTTGGGCGCGTCTCAGAATCTCGAGTCCGCGCTCGTCAAGCTCGCCCCGCACCTCAAGGACATCGGCGTGTGGATAGCGTCCACCATCGGCAATCTGGGGTTGGGCCTACTCATGTTCGTCGTGACGATCTTCATTGCCGGCGCGCTGCTCCCGAACGGCGAGCGTGCCGCAACGTTGGCGGACAAAGCCGCGTTCCGCATCGCGGGCAAGCGGGGACCGGAGATGGTGGAGCTCGCCGCATCGAGCGTACAAAGTGTGACGCGCGGCGTTCTCGGCGTCGCGGTGATCCAGTCGCTTCTCGCCGGCCTTGGGATGATGGTCGTCGGGGTCCCCGCCGCCGGGCTCTGGACATTGCTGATCTTGATCCTCGCTGTGATGCAGCTCCCTTCGACCCTCATCTTGATTCCGGTGATTTTCTATGTGTTCTCGACGAGCTCGACCCTCGTAGCCGTCATGTTCGCCATCTGGGCCATACTGGTCGGGCTCAGTGACAACGTGCTGAAGCCGTGGCTGATGGGGCGTGGCTCGAGCACACCGATGCTGATCCTTTTCATGGGCTCGTTGGGCGGCTTCATGGCCGGAGGCATCCTCGGGCTATTCGTGGGCGCCGTGATTCTGTCGCTTGGGTACACCGTGTTCATGGCCTGGATCGACGAAGCCTCAGTGGAGGACGCGAACGCGGATCGTCGCGGCGATCGCCCTGAGCTTGTCGAGTAGGGGGCCGGCGTCTTCCAACTCGATGTCCATGACCACGTAGCCGACATCCCCCTGGGTCTCGAGATACTGGGCCGCGACGTTGACCCCATGGGTCGAGAACACGCGGTTGATCTGCTCCATCACACCCGGCTCGTTCTTGTGGATGTGAAGGATACGCCGACGATTTTCGTGATCGGGAATGATGACTTGGGGGAAATTGACCGCCGACACGGTAGAGCCGTTGTCGTTGTACTTGACCAACTTTGCAACGACTTCGCGGGCGATATTGAGCTGAGCTTCTTCGGTCGCACCGCCGATGTGGGGAGTGAGGATGACGTTGTCGAACTCGCGCAGAGGTGACTCGAAGGTTTCCTGGTTCGACTTCGGCTCGACGGGAAACACGTCGATCGCGGCACCACCAAGATGGCCCGTCTCGAGAGCCAACGCCAGCGCCTCGATGTCGACGACACTGCCCCGCGCCGCGTTGATTAGTAGCGCGCCCGGACGCATAGCTTGCATCGCCTCCGCATCGATGATGTTGCGAGTCACCGGGGTCTCGGGAATGTGAAGACTGACGACGTCGGCCTCGGCGAGCAGCTCCTCGAGGGTGTTCACCGGCGCGGCATTGCCGAACGGGAGCTTGTGCTCGATGTCGTAGTAGAGAACGCGCAGGCCGAGGCCCTCGGCGAGGATCCCGAGCTGGCTTCCGATGCGTCCATAGCCAACGATGCCCAGGCACTTCCCACGCACCTCGTACGCATTGCGTGCCGTCTTCGCCCACTCTCCGCGCCGCGCCCGCACGTATTTTTCGGGAATGCCGCGCATGAGAAGAATGATGTCGGCAATCGCGAGCTCGGCGACGCTTCGTGTATTGGAGAACGGGGCGTTGAAAACCGGAATGCCCATGCGCCGTGCTGAGTCCAGATCGACCTGGTTGGTACCGATGCAAAAACAGCCGATGGCCTTGAGCTTCTGCGCCGCATCGAGAGCCGTGGCGTCTAATTGGGTGCGGGACCGAATGCCGATCAAGTCCACGTCACCGATGGCATCCAGCAGATCCGAACCCGTGAGGGAGTGCGCGAGGCGCTCGACGTTGTCGTAGCCCGCGGCGGCAAAGCTATCGACCGCAGCCTCGTGGATGCCTTCGAGCAGGAGGACTCG
>CBDURI010000304.1:0-3632 GCA_965369435.1 uncultured bacterium | reverse complement strand
CAGCGTCAGTGCCAGCGTCAGTTCCAGCGTCAGTTCCAGCGTCAGTGCCAGCGTCGAGGCCAGCGTCAGTGCCAGCGTCAGTGCCAGCGTCGACGCCTGCGTCGAGGCCAGCACCACCTTCGCCACCAGCACCGCCAGCACCGCCAGCACCGCCAGCACCGCCAGCACCACCAGCACCGCCTTCGCCACCAGCACCGCCAGCACCGCCAGCACCACCAGCACCGCCTTCGCCACCAGCACCACCAACGCCACCGGCGCCACCAACGCCGCCTTCGCCACCAACGCCACCTTCACCGCCGGCACCACCCGCGCCGGTGTCGGGCAGTTCCTCGGCACGCAGACACGACTCGCCGTTCTCGCAATGAACCTCGTCCGCCTCACACTGCTTCATGCAGAACTTCCCATAGACCGTCGCGGCGCAGATAGAGCCGCCGTGGCATTCGGACGTGTCGAAGCAGGCGTTGCCGTCGTTGACCGGCTTCGCGCAGGCGATAAGGAACGCCGTCGTCAGGGCAAGTGGCAAGAGCAGGGCTCGGGCGGTCATCGAGACGGTATGTAGCAAGAGAGTCGGGAGGGCGCGATTTTTGTACAGGCCCCCGTAAAATCGGGGCTCGTTGGGCTCAGGCCTGGCGGTAGGCCTGTGTTCGCTCGTCGTAGGTGAAGAGCTCGGCGGTAGCGGCGAGCGATTCCCCTTCCAAGGCAGCTTTGTCGGGGCGAAAGCCGTCGGTCATGGGAATTCGTTCGACCCGCTTGAGCCAGGCCGGGCGCTCGCTCGGGTCCAGTCCCGCGGCAAACTCGTTCCATGCCTGCAAACTCAGGCTTTGGTTGCCGTGAGTGACCACGACCGCGAGGGGACGATCGACACCGTCGTGATCGACCCCGAAGACGACGGCGTGACGCAGAGGCGGAAAGTCATAGAGAGCGTCCTCGATCGTTCGAGTCGCGACGATACCCGCTGCCGTCCGTAACATTCGACTCGCCCGGTCGACGAACCAAAAGTCTCCGTCGGCGTCGCGCCGCAGGACATCCCACGTGATGAACCAGGTGTCATTGGCCTCGAATACCCCCCGCAGGAGACGCCGCCCCGCCTCGTCGCCCCCGGTGAAGCTCGCAAGCGGATGGTCGGCATCGAGTCGGGCGAGCAATACGCCCGGCTCCTCGTCCTGACAGCGCATGAGCAGGCCATGCTCGTCACGGCTGAACTCCTCGGACTCGAAATCGTATTGGACGAGTGCCACCTCGGCGCTGCCGGGAAGTGGGCGGCCAAGCGCACCCACCTTCTCGCCGGACGCGTTGGCCAGCACGGCATTGCCTTCGGTGGCGGCGTAGAACTCCAGAATACCGACGGGGCCAAACCGGTCGACGATGCGCTGCCAAACGTCGCGCCGGAGCCCACTCCCGGCAAAAAGGCGGATCGAATTCTCGTTGTCGGCGGCGGACGGCTCCGCGCGGAGCAGCTCGCGTAGCATCTCGCCCGCATAGAAGACCACCGTCACGCCGTAGCGGCGAATATCTCCCCAGAAACCGTCGGGCTCGAACCGTGTCGCGAGTGCCAGGCGGGAGCCCCCGACCAGTCCTCCTCCGACGGCCACCAACATGCCGGCCGGGTGATGAAGGGGCAGGCAACAGTACACGGTGTCGGCTGGAGACAACGTGCATGCCGCCGCGGCGCCGTAAGCCGAGAACGCCCAGCGCTGGTTGGTGATCTTGGCCGCGCGCGGTTTCTTGCCCCGTCCCGCCGTAAGCATGATGAGCGCCAAGTCGCGCGCACAGCCCGGATTGGGCTCGTACCAGCCGGGGAGCTCCACCGTGTCCGGATCGATGAGCTCCATGTCCGTGACGCCCCGGGGGAGCGCTCGTTCTTCGTTTGCCGCACCGAGCACGAGCACCTCGTCGAGCAGCTCTTTGCCCAACGCCGCGCTCTGCGGGTCTGCGATGAGAAAGCGCGGAGCGGATCCATGAATGGCCTCCCGGAGCGTGGCTACGTCACGGCCCGGGCTCAGCAAGATCGGGACCGCGCCCAGACGGCTCAAAGCGGCCGTCACGGAGAGATAACTTGGCCGCGGCCCCATCAGCACGGCAATCGGCTCCCCCCGCCGAACGCCGCAACGGATCAAGCCGCGTACGATGTTATCGACTCGACGGTCCGCCTGCGCGTACGAGAACGCGCGGCCTTCCCAAAGAAAGAACGTGCCCTCCGGGTTGGAAGTGGCCTGCTCGCTGAGGGAGAGCCCCATGCTCACCCGCGTGTCCGGGCCCATCTGTTGGAGAACGCTCAGGCGCGGAACCTGCCAACGAAGGTTGTCGATCTGCTCTCCGAGGTCGGTGGCCGACCGTCCGAGTCGCTGCCACAAAGCGCCGAAGGTGCCGAGGACAGTTCGATAGAAAAGCTCGAGATCGAAATCGACCTGGTCGAAGCTCGCTTCCTCTGGTTCTTCGAGCGGGGGCGGGGCCTGGAGCACCGAGGGCTCGGGTCCGGCGCCTTCGCGCCAGCGCACCCAACTCGCGACGGTCGGCCAGGTGAACGACATCGCCTGGCTGCCCACGACCAAGCCGAAATGCCCTGCCCGCATCGACACCTCGAACAGCTCCGCGTTGGGGGCGGCACCACGAATCGCGCGAACCGCTGATTCGTTGGCGATGGTGTCCCGCTCGCCGACGAAGAACATGACAGGACAGGTAATGTCCGCCAGCGTGACGGTTCGGCCGTTGACGACGAAGCCGCCGGAGAGCAGCCGGTTGTGAACGACGAACTCGTCGATGAACTTCTTGAGCGCGGGACCGGGCCAGGCGACGAAGCCTTCACCACCCAGGAACCGCCGGCGTGCCTCGCGTTTCTCGAGCGCCTGCCGGTCGTGCAGCTTTCGGATGAAGTCCATGAGCTGGCCGACTTCTTTGTTGGCGGCGAGAAGCTTGAAGCCAGTGCTCGTCAGAAAGCCGGGCAAGCCTTCGAGCTTGTCTATCGGCTTGTCGAGCGCGCCCTGGGCCAATTCGAACATGCGGCCCGCAATCGTGTCGTCGATCTTCGGGAGGTTCTTATGAATGTCGACCGGACTTCCGAACGTCACGAGCGAAGCGATCCCCTCGGACGCCCGGTACGCGGCCAACTGGTAGGCGAACATCCCTCCCTGTGAGTAACCGACCAGGTGCACATCATGGCCCGTCGTGTCGCGCAGCCAGTCGATGGAGTCGTTCACCGCGGTGACGTGATCGTCGAGGGTGCGTTTCATGCCTCCCTCCTCTTGCTCGGGAGAGCCGAAGTCGATAACCCAAACGTCGAGCCCCAATCGCGTCAACGCGGTGACGCCGCTGATGTCGGGCGCGACATCGTAGATATCGGCCGTGACCATCAAAGGCGGGATCAACAGCAGCGGCGCTTCGACGGCCGGACGATGGCCGTCCCCTCCGTAGCGTCGCAGCCGCGCGATGCCTAACTCATGGACGACCTTGTACGGCGCGTGCTGCGGATCGGTGAAATGGCCGAGCCTCGCGAGCTCGAGAGCGTTCTCGGCGGCCATGGCGATGCGGCGAAAAGGCGCACGCCAGCTTGGTTTTCGGCCCGTCCGTGCCATCGTTCGGATCGTGACACTAGCACCCCCGTTCACCGTGGACGAGCGCGTCGTGCTTCGGCG
>CBDURI010000303.1:0-3633 GCA_965369435.1 uncultured bacterium | reverse complement strand
AAGAAGAAGGCGGTCTACGCACCCAGTTCGGACACGTCACCGACATTGCACCCACCATCCTCGAAGCCGCCACTTTGCCAGAACCAAAGTCTGTCAACGGAACACCGCAGACGCCGATCGCAGGCAGCAGTCTCCTCTACACGTTCAATGATGCAAAGGCCAAAGAACGTCACACGACGCAGTATTTCGAGATCTTCGGCAACCGCGGGATTTATCACGATGGATGGCTGGCTCGCACGATTCATCGGGCGCCGTGGGAGACAACCAATCTGCCGCCGCTCGCGACCGATACCTGGGACCTCTACAACGCACGCGAGGATTTCAGCCTAGCGGACAACCTTGCCGATCAGCAACCGGAGAAGCTGAAAGAACTCAAAGCTTTGTTTATGAAGGAAGCCGAGAAGTACAATGTGTTGCCGATTGACGACCGCGTGATCGAGCGAACCAATGCGGCCATTGCCGGGCGACCGGATCTGATGGGCGATCGCACGTCGCTGACCCTCTACGACGGCATGAACGGCATGATGGAAAACACGTTCATCAACGTGAAGAACAAGTCAAAGACGATCACGGCCGAAATCGAGAACCCAGCAGCCGGGGCCAACGGAGTCATTTTGACTCAAGGCGGGCGATTCGGTGGTTGGTCGCTTTACATGAAAGACGGCAAGCCGGCCTATACCTACAACTTCCTCGGGCTGTCCCGCGACGTAGTGGCCGCGGACAAGCCGATTGCGAAAGGTAAGGCAACCATCGTGCTCGACTTCGAGTACGACGGCGGAGGACCTGGGAAAGGCGGCGTGGCAACACTAAGCGTGAACGGTCAGCAAGTAGCGAAAGGTCGCATCGAGAGGACACACCCGTTCGTCTTTTCCGCCGACGAGACCGCCGACGTCGGCCTCGACAACCAGACGCCCGTCGCCGAAGGCATCGGCATCGGCCGCGAAGAAACTCGCTTCACGGGTAAGATCGAGAAGGTCACGTTGGAAGTGAGGTAGGTGAGTTGCGCATGGCCATCGGCGTGTGCTCCTTCGGCGCCATCGTCACGTTCTGGACTCTGCAACGCATCGGGTCGCTCGGTGGGTGAGCTGGTACCATGAACGTTCTGGACGCAGTTTGGATAGAAGGCAGGTGCCGGCACCGCCATAATCCCCTCAGGCCCCAGGAGAAGCACGCATGAGTGGAATCGACATCTTTGCCTGGGTGGTTTTGCTGGTCATGATCGCCACCGTCGTGGTCGTGTTCGTGGTGCTGGGCGTCCTGCCAGGCAGGGTCGCCAAGGAACGCGGGCACCCGCAGGCCGAGGCGATCAACGTGGCTTCGTGGCTTGCATTGATCTTTGGCTTTGCCGCCTGGCCGTTCGTGATGGTGTGGGCGTACCTGAGGCCGGTCGCGCAACCTCTGCACCCGAGCGACCTCGACGTGGCCAAAGCGGAGCGCAAGGCAGCTGAGACACAGAACGAAGGTGAGAAGCCATGATCGTCTTTCTCACTGTCATCTACGTGGTCCTGCTGCTGCTCGCCTTCAAGTTCAAGCTCATCAAACCGACGCTCTGGTGGAAGCTCTCTCCCATCGTGTGGATGCTGGTACTCCTCATCGCGTTGTTCATCCCGATGCAGTTCTGGGCGCCACAGGGCCCGCTGCTCGTCACGCAGTACAGCCTCAGGATCACGCCCAACGTCATGGGTGAGGTGATCGAGGTACCTGTGCGGCCGCACGTGCCGCTCAAAGAGGGCGACGTTCTCTTCCGAATGGATCCGACTCCGTACCAGGCTGCGGTCGATGCGCTGGAGGCGCAGCTCAAGCTTGCGAAGACACGGCTCAGCGAGTCTCGGCGGCTGGCCAAGCAAGGTGCAGGGTCGGTCTACGACGTCGAGCAGTTCGGCGCTCAGGTCAAGCAGCTGACCGCTCAGCTCGACAATGCCAAGTACAACCTCCAGGAGACGACGGTCACGGCGCCGTCGGACGGCTTTGTGACGAACCTAGCGCTGCGGCCTGGGCAGCGCGCGGTGTCCTTTCCATTTGCGCCGGCCATGGTGCTCGTCGAGACCGGAAGCCCCATCGTGGCCGGGCAGATTTTTCAGAACCACCTGCGCTACATCAAGCCTGGCCAACCGGCAGAGATCGCGTTCAAGGCGTATCCGGGCAAAGTCTTCGACGCGACGGTGGAGTCTTTCGTCCCCGCGTTGTCCACGGGAGAGGCGCCGCTCGGCGTGATGGCGCCCGTGATCGAGGTTAAGCACGCTCCGTTCTGGGTGCGCTTGGCGCTGGGTGAAGAGGCACGGAAGCTCGATCTGGCCGTCGGCGCGACCGGTGCGGTCGCAATCTACACAGACGTGGGCGCACCCACGCATATCATTCGTAAGGTGGTGATCCGCATCGAAGCGATCAAGAACTACGTGGTTCCCTTCTGAGGTGAGGTGCTCGATGGTCCGGCTCTTCATGCATCAGAGACACCACGCTAGCCGATTCGGCTTGTGCCTACTTGTCGTGGCGCTCGTTTGGGGCTGCAAGTTGAAGAAGCCTCCCGCAACCGGGCAGCTGACGGAAGAGGCGCTCCCCGAAAAAGACGAGATACCTGCCGATTGGGCGGCCGGGGTCGAGGATGACGGTTACGTCGACGACGGCTGGGTCGCGTCCTTTGGGGATCCTCAGCTCGAAAAACTCGTCGATGAGGCGATTCAGGACAACCTCAACCTGAGGCTCGCGGCAGCCCAGGTGGAGCGAGCCGCGGGCCTGTCGCGGATCGCAGCCTCCTCGCTCAAACCGACCATCGGGATCGGCGCCAATGCGGGGGGCCAGGTCTCGTCAGCACAATATCAAGGTCAGAACGTGCTCTCTGGGGCGAGCTACGGTGCTACGCTGAACATCAGCTGGGAGGCGGACGTGTGGGGCAAGCTTCGCGCGCGAGCGGCCGCCGGAGAGGCCGCGCTCGAAGCCACGCAGGCCGATTTTCGGTACGCACGGCAGTCGCTCGCGGCGGCGACGGCCAAGACGTGGTTCCTTGCCACAGCGGCACACGAACAGGTCGAGCTTATCGAACAAGCGATCAAGCTTTTTGAGGACATCCTCGGCGTCGTCGAGGCCAAGGAAAAGATCGGGAAGGTGAGCCAACGAGACGTGTTCCTCGCCTCTGCCGATGTGGCCTCTTCGCAAGAGTCGCGGGAGCTTGCCCAAAGTGGATACGAGCAAACGCAGCGAGCGCTCGAGCTGCTCCTCGGGCGCTACCCCTCGGCCGAGATCGGCAGCGCAGACGCAATGGCGGCGGTGCCCCCGCCGATCCCCGCCGGTGTTCCGTCCGATATCATTGCACGGAGGCCAGACTTGATCGCGGCGGAGCGTCGTGTCGCTGCGGCCTTTTACCAGCAAGAAGATGCACGGCTCGCAAGACTGCCGAGCTTCACGATCAACGCTAGCGCCGGCTACGCGTCGCTCACTCAGGCGATCGGCCAGCTCGGTGCGGGGATGTTTGCGCCCCTTTACACCGGAGGCCTGCTCGAGGGGCAGGTCGACATCGCTACGGCCGACCAAGAGGCCGCGATCGCCGCCTATGGGCAGACCCTTCTCAACGCCTTTGAGGAGGTCGAAAACGCGCTCGCGAACGAAGTCCTTTTCGAGAAGCGCGAGAAGTTCCTC
>CBDURI010000302.1:0-3637 GCA_965369435.1 uncultured bacterium | reverse complement strand
CAGTCCCAGGGACGAGCTCAGCGCCCCCGGGCTTGACATTGCCCGCGGGTGCAGCGAGTCTCCCAATCCGGCAGCATCAAGCCTGATCGTCGAGCCATGGAGAGTACCGTAGACGAAGCCACCGCCGCGACTGGACACCGACAACTGAGGCGCCTGGAGACGTTTCTAGATGTCGCTTACGCGGTGCTCTTCGTCGATTTCATCATGTACCTCCCGCACACGGAGGACATGGCCTGGACCGAGCTCCCCTTCGGGTTGGTGTCGCTCCTCATCGACAATTCGGTCGACCTGCTGAGGCTCGTCATCGCCGTGGGCTTGACGCTGATCTCCTGGAACCTGACACACAAGCTCTTGGGGCCGCTCGGACGAACCGATGCGAGGCACACGCTACTGACACTGCTGCAGTTGATCTTCGTTTGTTTGTTCTTGTTTTTCGCGGTTGCAGACCCAGCGCTGGAGAGCGTTTCTTCGCCCGCCGCTCAGAGCCTCTGCCTCGCACTGTCGGGTTTCATCGGCATCGCAGGCTGGTCCTACGCCCGTAAGAACGGCCTCGCTCGCGCCGATCTGAGCGAGCAGGAAAAGAACGAGGTCCTCAGGAACGCGATCATCGAGCCGGTCACGGCGTTGCTGAACACCGGCTTCGCCTTCGTCGGCCCCGGCGTGTGGACGGCGGGCTGGTTCGTGATTCCCGCAATCTTGCTCGGCGCGCGGCGGCGTGTGGACCGCAGGAAGCAGCGCGCAACCGTCGCCGGCTCGTGAAGCACTTTCGAACGAAACCTTCCCAGGGACGACTTCAGGACCGCCATCCCCGTCCTGCTGGGGTTGGACGTCGGGATCGCCCGCCAGGCGTGAGGCTTGCAATCGACCCGCCGTGTGTCAAAAGGCCCTTTCTGGCGCGCTTTTCGACCATCGCTGACTGTTCGGCACCTTCGTCCTCCATATGACGACGGAAGCGACAGTTCGTGCCGCTCGTGAGGTGCTGGAAGAGCAGGGCACGCTAGGCAAGGACACCGTAGCGGTCCGGGTCGACGGCAAGGTCTACGATCTGCACACCCCCATCCCGCAGAGCGCCTCCGAGGTGAAGCCGATCGGCGCCCACGACCCGGACGCGCTGGCGATCATCCGGCACTCGAGCGCCCACGTGATGGCGGATGCCGTCCAGCGTCTGTTCCCCGGCACCAAGGTGGCCTTCGGCCCGGCCACCGAGAACGGCTTCTATTACGACTACGCGCGCCCGAGCGGCACCTTCTCCGAAGACGACCTTCGCACCATCGAAGCCAAGATGGAGGAGATCGTCGCAGCCGACAGCCCGTTCCGCCGCGAAGTCGTGAGCCGCGACGAGGCCCGCGCCGTGCTGCAAGCGCTCGGCGAGGACTTCAAGCTCGAACACCTCGAGCGCCTCGAAGATCCCATCTCCCTTTATCGACACGGCGAATGGGTCGACCTGTGCGAAGGCCCGCACGTTCCATCGACCGGCTTCCTGAAGGCGGTGAAGCTCACCAGTGTGGCGGGCGCGTACTGGCGCGGCGACGAACGTAACCCGATGCTTCAGCGCATCTACGGCACGGCGTTCCCGTCACCGAAAGCACTTCGCGTGCACCTCAAGCAGCTCGAGGAAGCCAAGAAGCGCGACCACCGCAAGCTCGGCAAGGAGCTCAAGCTGTTCGCGTTTCATCCGCTCGCTCCTGCGTCTCCATTTTTCTTGCCGCGCGGCTCAACCATCTACAACCTCCTCGAAGGCTACATCCGCTCGCTTTACGCCCGGTACGGCTACGAAGAGGTGATCACCCCACAGATCTTCGACAACGAGCTCTTCCACAAGTCGGGGCATCTGCCGTCATACGCCGAGAACATGTACATGGCGGCCACCTCGGAGAGCCTCGAGAAGCTGCAACACAAGATCGAAGAGAAGCCGCCGCAGAACGCCGAGCAGTGGACCGAGGCCTTCAACGAGTCACTTCGGTTCGGCGTGAAGCCCATGAACTGCCCGAGCCACTGCCTGATGTACGCGATGACCAAGCGGAGCTACCGCGACCTTCCGATGCGCATGGCCGACTTCGGACGCCTCCATCGCTTCGAGCGAAGCGGCGTGGTGCAGGGGCTCACGCGGGTCCGAACGTTCGCACAGGACGACGCCCACATCTTCTGCACGCTCGACCAAGTGCAGGACGAGATCAAAAGCTTCCTCGACCTCGTCCACGACGCGTATCGGGATTTCGGTTTCACCGACGTTCGGATCGTCATCGCGACGCGGCCCGAAAAGCGTCTCGGCGCCGACGAGGTGTGGGACCAATCCGAGAAGGCGCTCGAAGAGGCCGTCAAGGCCAAGGAGCTGCCGTACGAAATCGCCGAGGGCGAGGGCGCGTTCTACGGTCCGAAGATCGAGTTCCATCTCAAGGACGCGATCGGGCGTCCCTGGCAGCTCGGCACCATCCAGGCGGACTTCAATCTACCGGAGCGCTTCGATCTGACCTACGTCGGCGAGGACAACACGGCGCACCGGCCCGTCATGCTGCACAGGGCGATTTTGGGCTCCATTGAGCGGTTTTTCGGTGTGCTCACCGAGCATGTGGGTGGCTCGTTCCCCGTCTGGCTTGCGCCCGAACAGATCGCTCTGTTGACGGTGAGTGAGAAGTTCAACGAGTATGCGCAGAACGTGCAGCAACAGCTCAAGGACCGAGGCTTCCGGGTCACCACCGATCTGAGCAGCGACAAGCTGGGTGCAAAGATTCGCCAAGCGCGCCTGATGCGGATTCCGTATCTCGGTGTGATTGGTCAAAAAGAAGTAGAGGGGCAGGGCTTGGCCCTCCGCTCACGAGACGAAAACAAGGACCTTGGGTTCATTCCGTTGTCCGACGTCTTCGACCGTCTCGCGCGCGAGAACCAACCGCCTTCCGCTATGGATTCAACAATAGGAGATAGTTATCGCTAGACCGCGCTTTGGATCGCGCGATCGGCCGCGGGATTTTGGTCCGCGCGTCAACGATCGCATTCGAGTGCCCGAGATCCGTGTAATCGGAGCCGAGGGTGAAATGCTGGGCGTCTTGAACACCGACGAAGCTCGTCGGATGGCTCGAGGTCTCGATCTCGACCTGGTCGAGGTGAACCCGAAAGCCATGCCGCCCGTGTGCAAGATCATGGACTTTGGCAAGTTCAAGTACGAAGAAAAGAAGAGGCAGTCCGACGCCCGCAAGCGGCAGACGCAGATCGCGCTCAAGGAGATCAAGCTCCGCCCCAAGACCGACGATCACGACCTCGACTTCAAGACCAAACACGTGCGCCGCTTCCTCGAAGAGGGCAACAAGGTGAAGCTCACCGTCCGCTTCCGTGGCCGTGAAATCACTCACCCGGAAACAGCACAACGCCAAATCGACCACATCGTCGAGGCGGTAGCCGACCTCGCCACGGTAGAAACCACGGCCCGCCTAGAAGGCCGCACCATGACCGCCATCCTGGCGCCCCGAGTCAAAGTCCAACCCGTCCGCCAACCCTCAACCGAGTAAAAAGAGAAAAAGGGGTCAAATCCCTTTTCAAATGGGTTCAGGCAGCGGCGGTGGCAGCGCCAGTGTCGGTGTATAGTACTGCTCGTGTTTACGCTCGACGATCAGTTCGGACACACGCATCGGCAGGGTGACGT
>CBDURI010000301.1:0-3673 GCA_965369435.1 uncultured bacterium | reverse complement strand
CACACGCTACGTTCGCCGCACTCGCCTTCCTCGGCGGGGTCACATGCGCTTCCGTTCTTGTCGCCACCCAAGCACTGCCAGTTCTTCCACGCCTCGTTTTTGGGGTCCCACTGCTCTGGCTTGTCGGCGGGAGGAATGTAGGACTCTATGATCGCGTGGTGCGACTGTGGATCCTGCGCAAGTAAGACCGCGTTGTACGCGAAGCAATTCCGATCCGCGCCGCCGTATTCTTCGGGGCATGGCAGCATCGCACCGTCAGGAACGCGGTCTGCAAAGTCATAGTGCGTGACGAAGCAGACTTCGTCTTCCGACTCTGGGGGCAACGCATAAGCCCCCGAGTAGAACTGAATCCCCTTGTCAGCGTCCGGCGACGGCAGCGGCGGAATCTTGTTCGGCGAAGGGATGCCGTCCGACGCATCACAACCGAGTCCCGCGGCCGCATCCCTTACGGTCCCCGTCTCGGGGGCGCCGCCGCGGATCCATTCCCGTACTAGCTCTAGCTCACCCTCGGTCAGCACGTCCGCGCTCGAGGGCATCGGACTTCCCGATACTCCCTCGGAGGCCAACTCCGTGCCGAGCGTTTTCGCAGCGACCTTGAGGTAGAGGACACTCAGATCCTGCTCGCCCGGAAACACGAGTGGCAGATCGGCCGAGCTTGCAGCGACGTTGATCAGGCTGGCGTGTGCATTCTCAGGGCGAAGATCGAGGCCACCGCCCGCTGTCTCGGGAGGTTGCCCATGACAAGTCGCGTTGGTGCATCCGCGAGCCTCAAACACCGATTGGACCAGGCCAAACGTGCTGTCCGCTGCGCACTTTGTTTCCGTAGAGCTGTCGCTTCCACAAGCGACGAGAAAAGCGACGGGTAGTAGATAAGCTAGTGCGAACAGGCGACGCATGGGTCCTCTCCTTCAAAACCAACAACGGGCGCGAGTTGGTGGGTCGGGGATAACCGTATCGGCAGGCACGGTCAACGCCTATTGGGGCGGGTTCAATGACCGAATGTCGACTAGCCGTTCCTTATAGTGGGTAAGGCAGTGTTCCATGGCGTCCTCCGCGCGGACGGTCGGCCGGTACCCAAAGTCACGCTCGGCCTCCGCGTTGCTCGCGCAGTGGGAAATAGCGAGCTTTCGCACCTCGTGTGGGCCGAAAAGGGGTGCTGGGAGACCGATTCGGAAGTGAAGGAACTGCCACAGTCGCAAGAACGCGATGACGGGGCGGTGGGGGATGTTGAGGCGCGGCATCTTGTAGCCGAGGCCCTCTATTAAAGGACGCATGAACTCGAACAAGTGCATGGGCTGGTTGTCGGTGACGAAGTAGGCGTCGCCGCACACGGGGCTTCCGGGGACCAAGTGCTTGGCAACGAGGATCTCTGCATGCACGAGATTGTCGACGTAAATGTGGTCGTGGAGCGCTCCCGGAAAGCCGATCGTCGCTACGAGCCGTCCTTTGGTGACCTGCGTGAACATCTCGTCCAACATGAGGTTGTTGCCGGGTCCGTAGATGCCGTCGGGCCTCAGTGATGTCGTCAACAAACCCCGTTGGCCATTCGCCGCCAGGGCGACCTTTTCCCCTTCGATCTTGGTCTCGGTGTAGAGGCAGCTCATGTTGGTGGCGTATGGCGTGCTGCCAGTCATCTCGACGTTCTCTTCGGAGTTGAAGCAAACATCGATTGAGCTGGTGTGCACGAAACGGCTCACGCCCTGCTCGTGGCATGCGGCAACGAGGTTCTCGACGCCGCCGACGTTGGCGTCGTACGCGGTCTGTCGGTACGCGGCCGAAGCAGCGCTGCCCCCGAGAAGAGCAAGGTGGGCGGCTGTATGGAAGACCGTGTCGATGCCTTCGCACAGCTCCAACATTCGCGGCGCGTCTTCGATCTCGCCTTTCACGATCTCGAGCTTGGGGTGGTCGAGCTCCAAGGGCGTATTGCGGATCACGGCGCGGACCGAGTAGCCCTCGTCGAGGAGCCTTCGAACCAAATGGCTCCCAAGGAAGCCAGCGGCGCCGGTGACCAGACAAGTCCCGAGGTCATCGAGTGGTTGGGCGCGTGGCATCTTGACGCTATATGTAACGTTCGTTATAGTTATGCAACTCGAAACCTCAGCGGAGAAGCCCGATGTCGGAGTCCCATTTCCTCTATGAGAAACGCGGTCACCTCGCAATCTGCACGTTCAATCGGCCCGAAAAAAAGAACGCGCTCAGTATCGAGATGCTGGTGCGCATGGCAGACGCCTGGGACGAAGCGGACGCCGACGCCGATGTGCGCGCGATCATTCTCACCGGCACCGGCGGCGTCTTTTGTGCCGGGAGCGACCTCAGCTCGATGAAGTCCGGTAAATGGGACGCCGGTGACGAGTGGTTGAACCGCATGAAGGAGGACCCTGACCTCCATTGGAAGGCGCTACTCCGCCACTACCTCACCAAGAAGCCCTTGATCGCCGCCATCGAAGGATACGCGCTGGCCGGTGGAACGGAAATCCTGCAAGGCACCGACATTCGCGTCGCCGGTGAAGGCGCGGTGTTTGGTGTGACCGAAGTGCAGCTCGGCTTGTTTCCTCTCGGCGGTTCGAGCGTGCGGCTTCGCCGGCAGATCCCATACACGATTGCGGCGGAGATGCTGCTCGCGGGTCGCCGGCTCTCGGCACAAGAGGCGCTCCATTACGGATTGATCGGACATGTCGTGCCGAATGGGCAGGCGCTCGACAAGGCCATCGAGATCGGCGAGCGCGTCGCAGCGAACGGGCCTGTTGCGGTCCGCGCGGTCAAGCAATCCCTCATCGAGAACGACGGCGTGCCGGCGAAGGAGGCTCTCGCGCGATCGTTGGAGATCGGGCAGCCGGTGTTCAAGACCCAGGATGCGATCGAGGGGCCGACAGCTTTCATGGAAAAGCGGAAGCCGGTTTTCCAAGGATCGTGATGTCTCGGGCCGAACCAGCACAACGCAGCACGGGCACGCGGGAGGTCATCCTCGAAGCCGCGGAACGCCTCTTTGCGGAGCGCGGATTTGCTGCGACGAGCGTGCGCGACATCGTGGGAGCGGCGGGCACCTCCGCGCCGAGTCTCTATCACTTTTTTGGGAGCAAGGAGATGCTACTGGTCGACCTGATCAACGACCGGCACACCGCGTACTGCGACGAGCTCGAGGCGGACTTAGCTTTGGCGCGAACACCGTTCGAAGTCTGCCAGCGTTTCGTGAAATTCGTTTTGACCAATATGACGAAGCGACCAACGACCGCGAAGTTCTTGCTGGGGATCATGTTTGGACCCCGTCAGAACATTCCCCAGGACGTGGTGGGAGAAACCCTCGCGCGCTCTCAGGAGATGATTCAGATGCGACTTCGCGCCGTCAGCGACGACGTGTCGGAGTCTCGCATTGTCTTTGCGCGCATGATGCTCCTCGGGATGGTTACACCCGCTGTCCTGCTGTTCCTCACCTCGGGCGTCCAATCGTTTTCAACGAAGCTGCCAGGCTGCATCGCACACCGTGTCGTCGACATGTTGACTGACACGCATCCCATCTGCGCCTGGCCCCGTGTAGAACCCATTGCCTGAGATGATGATGACGGACTCATTTGCACCCCCTGCCCCCTCAATCCGCTTCGACTTGCCAAACGGCATGTCCATTGCGGCCGATACACATGGCGACCCCAGCCACCAACCGGTGCTGTTCCTGCAC
>CBDURI010000300.1:0-3684 GCA_965369435.1 uncultured bacterium | reverse complement strand
CCCCAAGCTGGCAATGAGGTGGCTCGTCGACCCGCAGACCGGCGACGTCCGCCCCAAGCACACCGAGCGTTCAGGTGACCTTCCCGGTGTTGGCTACCTGCTCGGACATCGTCACGCGACGACGACCAATCAGTACGTTCATGCGCGCCGCCGCGCGGCCGAGTCCGTTCTTTTGGGACAGAAGTTGGGACAGATTGAAAGTGGTTTCGACGTACCCATGATCGGCGCTTGAGCTAACTCCGCGAAACCATTTCAGTGCGAGGAACAGGACTCGAACCTGCACGCCCTAAGGACACTGGAACCTAAACGTACGCAAGAGCCCCTCCTTTCCGCGAATTTATTGGGGAAAGATGCGTCAGCAGACGTCCTGAGAGGTAGTGAAAAGACCCATTCGGGACAGGATGTCCCAGCAGCAGGCGACGTGGTGACGATGTCGGAAGTGCGCGCATGTGCGAGGGCGCTCGTGCAACGTGTCGCCGAAGGTGGGGAGATCCCGATCGCGTCGTTGCGCGAGCTCGCCGACCTGGTGCTGCGTTCGGAGTTGGTTGCCGTCAGCCAACAGCTACTCGATG
Organism: uncultured bacterium; assembly: GCA_965369435.1. Classification (GTDB taxonomy): domain Bacteria; phylum Myxococcota_A; class Polyangia; order Polyangiales; family Houyiibacteriaceae; genus SG8-38. Next base: position 3,112 of record CBDURI010000300.1, on the reverse strand, counting down.
GGCCGCCGGAGTTCGCGCTTAGGCGGGCGATGGAGCTTGCGGGCTTGATCTTGGCCGTCGTGGCTAACGATGGCCGAGAGGTGGAGCAAGAGGCCGCCAAGTGAAGAGGCTCGAAGCAAGGAAGCCGAAGTCCCGAATGGTCTCCTTCCGTGTGGATGAGGATGATTTGATCCGCCTGGATGTCCTCGCCCGCCAGACAAGCTGCTCGCGGGCAGAGGTGCTCCGATGCTGCCTCTGGGGGGTCCGCCTGAAAAGCACCCTCGACGCTCAAGCGCTTACCGAGGTGTCGCGGGTTCACGCCAACCTCAACCGCATTGGCGGCCTCCTGAAGCTCGCCATTCGAGAAGGCGTTGCCGACCGAACCAGCCACTACGGATTGAACATCGAGCTACGCGACGCCATCGCGCAGGTCCGTCGGGCGGTGGAGTGTTTGGCGGGGCAGCCGTGATTGTCCGCCACCAGCGCGCCTCGTCATCTCACCGAGGGTTTCGTCAGCTCGCGCGCTACATTCGGGGCCGAAGCGCCAAGCCGCGAACGACCTGGTTCCTGGCCGCCAATCTTCCGGGCGTCACTACGACCAACGACCTCGAGCTCGCCTGCCGACTTGTCGAAGCCGTGGACGCGCAGAACACCCGTGCCGGCAGCGACCGCATTTATCACACGGTCATCTCACTTCATCCCGAAGACCGAAGCCTCGACAGGAAGGAGCTGAGGCACGTTGTGGAAAACCTGATCGACGCCTTGGGGTTCTCCGACCACCAGTACATCGCTGCCCGCCACAACGACAAAGAGCACGAACACGTTCACGTGGCCATCCACAAGATTCATCCGGGGACCTTTCGCATCCACTCGCCAGCTTGGGACCACCAGAGGCTCTTCACCGCGGGCCGGGCCCTGGAGATGGAACTGGGGCTCACACCCCTTCAGACCGTAGCGAGGGAGCGAGAGAAGCTGCCTGAAAGAGCAGCGGACTGCGAAGCGCACCAGGGGATCGAGAGCTTCGCGCGCTGGGCCCGGAAGACGCTCGCCCCTGCTCTTCAAGCAACCGAGCTGAGAAGCTGGGACGACCTGCACAACGTCTGCGGTCGCTTCGGCGTGGTGGTTCGGCTGCATGGCAACGGGCTCGTCTTTGAGGATGCCGAGCGGGGGGTTCGCGTGAAGGCGTCGTGCGTAGGTCGCAACTTCAGTAAACCGCGGCTGTGCAAGCAGCTCGGGGACTTTCCACAGGCCTCCGAGCATCAACAGAAAGATGCCGGGCGCGCGGTTCATCGGTATTCGCCCGTGCCGCTCACGGTGCCGAAGAGCTTGTGGCACGACTACGCGCAGTCCCTCAACAACGCCCGACTAGAGCGCCGACACGCCTGGAGCGGCTATCGAGAGTCCGCCTCTCGCGAGCGTTGGCGACTCAAGCAGAAGTATCGACACCAGCGAGGCCTCCTCGCCGCCCTTCCGGTATCGAGCCGCGACCGAAAACGCCTTTCACAACAGCTGGTGCTCCGCCAGGCCATCGAATCTCGCGCCCTCAGGCGGAAGCTCGCGAATCAACGAAGGGCAATTCAGAAGACACCGCACCCCGGCACGTGGCGCCATTTCGTCGCCAGCCGCGCCGCGGACCGCGACGCCCGTGCGATTCGACTTCTTCAACGACGAGAGCGGCGGCGAGGTTCGCACGATCTCGAGAGGGGCTGATAGGAACTATGAACGGCCTTTCGGAGCTCTCAGGAAATCGACATTTCTATCTGGCACAAACCCGACACTTCTATATTGTGTCTACAGCCCAATTGCGCGGTACTAAATGTTATGTCGCGTTGGGCGTCGCGCGGAGAGGGCGTTTGTTTTTGCTAGGCTCCACCATCACCGGCGCCTGTTTCACCTCAGCTTCGGGAACGTAGATGTCGAGTGTCTGGATGCACGTTTCAGCGTCGACTCCATTGGCGTAGCAAACGTCTTCGGTCGGCCCGTCGAACGGTTGCCGTGTCGTGCAGCCGCTCGCTGCGACCAATATTCCGGTTAGCGTGAGCGCGATGCCCAGCGTATGCCCCCAGCGCCGCCTCCCCGCGTCACTATTCGTAACTGATGCACCCACGGGCGGAGAATACTTGGATCAGCCCGACTTGCGTCATGGCCATGCGCCCGCTCACGCCTCGCAAATCGTCTAACAGCAAGAGCCTATTTGGGCTTACTATCCAGCCATCGGAACGCCAGAGCTCATCATGGAACAGGAGAAGACGCTCGCGACGCCTCGCATGAGGTACGGGCTTCTTGCCCGCATGCTCTTTATCGGCATGGACCTCTTCTACGGGCGCAAGCGCACGCTCTCCAAGTTCAAGGTACTCGAGGTCATCGCTCGCGTGCCCTACCAAGCCTGGGAACACGTGTCCTACATCGCCATGACGCACAAGTACCGAGAGCCTGACTTCGCGCGGCGGATCTTCGACTTCATTTCCGAGGCGCGACACCAACAGGACAACGAGCAGTGGCACCTGCTGATCCTCGAAGAGTTGGTCTACCGTAAGGGCGTCAGGGAGGGCTTCGTGCGCTATCGCCTACTTCCCCAGCTCATCGCCTTCTTCTACTACCACGTCAGCTGGCTTCTCTACGTGATCCAGCCCCGGCTGAGCTATGAGCTGAACGCTCACTTCGAAGATCATGCCGAACACGAGTACATGGAATTTGTGCGCGAGAATCCAGAACTGGAGGCGACCCCTTTCTCGAGCGCTTTCGAACAAGATTACGGCTCGTTCGCAAATGAGGCGGACTTGTTCCGGCGAATCGGTCTCGATGAGCGGCAGCACAAGGAAGATAGCTGTGCTCGGATGGAGCAACCGCGCTTCAACTAAGAATTTGGGTCCGCCTCTTAGCTGTCGTTCCTCAAAACGTTGTCCGCCCGCGAAATGTGAACCGCGACGATCGCGAAGGCGACCCAGCGGACAGAACTCGGACCCTCACGTGCGTTGCCGACCGTCCGACAAGCGCGAATCGAGCGCGGCATGGGCCTTGGCCTCGCGCAGTGCGCGCTCACGGCCGACGTGCGTTGTGGGACCGAGACTTTCGCTTAGGCTGCGCGTCGCGTGTAGCGATGATGCAGCCCGCCGACCATCGGGAGGGCGAT
>CBDURI010000299.1:0-3702 GCA_965369435.1 uncultured bacterium | reverse complement strand
GCCAGATGATCTGTCCGAGCAGCACCGCCAGAAGCAATAGAATCACGGCGAGTGAGAGACCAGTGAGCCCAGCGAGCAGCCAATCTTTGTTGGTGTACCTCATCACGAGGCCGTCAATTTCTTCTGGAGGCGTCGGATGGCCACGTCGCCGACGATGTTCAGCACGAACGTTACGGCGAAAAGCATCACGCCAAGCAAGAACAGAACGCGCCAGTGCGGGTCCCCCTGTGCAACTTCTCCGAGCTCAGCGGCGATCGTCGCGGTGACGGTTCGCACGCTGGTGGTGAAGTCGAACAGCTCCACGATGGCGGCGTTGCCCGAGGCCATCAACACGATCATCGTTTCACCGATCGCGCGGCCGAAACCCAGGACCACGCCAGCGGCAATGCCAGGCAGCGCGGCCGGGAGCACGACTCGCAGGGCGACCTGATATTTGCGGGCGCCGAGCGCCAAAGCCGCCTCGGTTAGGGTTTGGGGTACGCTCTGGATCGCGTCTTCCGCGATCGTGAAAATCACTGGAACGATCGTGAGCGCCAAGCCGATTGCAGCGACGACCGCGTTCAACCTGAAGTGGAAGCCGAAAGTCGCCTGCGCCCACGATGCCAGCACCATCAGGGCGAAGAAGCCGAGCACGACGGACGGGATGCCCGCCAAGAGCTCGATTGCGGGTTTCACGATTTCGCGAACGGCTCTTGGTGCGTAGAGCGCAATGAACATGGCACAGCCAATGCCAAGCGGAACGCTCATCAGCATCGCGAGCAGGGTGACTTTGAGCGAACCGACGAAGAGCGGAACCACGTTGAACTTCGCGGGCTCGCCGACCGGCTGCCAAACGAACACCGGCTCGTCGTAGCCTTTCCATTCCTTTGCGAAAAAGAGATCTCGAAGGTTGACCTCTTCAGCGAACTCCAGCTCCCAGAGCCTCGGGAGCGCCTCGCGCGCGATGAAGATGAAGATCAGCGCGATCGCCGCGATCGCAGTAAACGCGAGCACGGCGATCATGCGTTCCGCCACGCGATGCCACAGCGGAGTCCGAAACGAGCTCGCCAACTTGCTTCTTGGCCGACGCGGACGGAGGGTGATTCGCCGCCGGGTTCTCGGGGCGTGGGCAGGCTCAGCAGCGTCGAGCGCTTGCTCGGTCACTCAGCGGCCGCGGTGGCTTCCTTGGGAAGCGGGTAGTACCCGACCCCCTCGACGACTTCCTGGCCTTTGGCCGAGAGCACGAAGTCCAGGTACTCCCTGGCGATTCCGGACGGTTCCCCGACGCTGTAGATGTTGAGAAAGCGTGACAGCGGGTACTTGCCGCTCGTCGCGTTCTGCATGGTGGGCTCGACGGGCTCACCGCCGTCTGGGGCTACGTTGACGGTCCGTACGCCCTCGGAATAGGCGATCCCACCATAACCGATACCGTTCGGATCCTTGCTGACCGCGTTGATGACCGCAGCGGTGCCCGGCAGGGTTTGTGCCGTGGCCGCGAAGTCCTCGTTGTCGAGGACGTGCTCTTTGAAATAGGCGTACGTGCCCGAGTTGTTCTCGCGACTGTAGAGGATGATGTGCTTGTCTTCGCCGCCGACGTCTTTCCAGTTCGTCGTCTTGCCCCGGAAGATGCCCTTGAGCTGCGCAATCGTCAGCGATGCGATCTTGTTCGTGGCGGGGACATAGACAGCGAGGGAGTCCAACGCGACGCGGAACTCCTGAGCCTCCGCGTTGCGGCGCTTGGCGAGTTGCTTTCTTTCTTTGTCCTTCATCGGACGGCTCGCGTTTGCCAGGTCCGCGGTGCCGTTGATCAGCGCAGCGATCCCGGTCCCCGAGCCACCGCCCGAAACCTGCAGAACCTTGCCTGGGTTCGCGTCCATGAAAGCCTGCGCCCAGGTCTGGGCCAGAATCACCATCGTGTCCGAGCCCTTGAGGGTGAGGGTCGACCTCGCCCGGGTTTGAGCCGCGCTCTTCGGGCCTTCACCGTCGTCCCGGCTCTTACCCGAGGTACACGACGAGAGGGCGAGCGCCGTCGCTAGAATCAGAAAAACCGAACTATTTTGATGCGTTCTTGCCAATGTACTTGCTCCGATCGCCCGGACTCTGACCCCCCCATGTGACAGTCGCGTGACAGCCGGGCGACGACCCCGCGTCACCTCTAGTTGGATCGGAGGGCTCCGTGCCGACACACGATTGCCACGCACGAATCACGATCTCGACACGAGCACGCCCCGAATCTGTCACGCTTGCTCGTCAAGCTCTCGGCGATGATGGCGATAGATCGTTGCGTCGTTGCTGGTGATGCCTCGTTGTTCGAGGCCCTGAGACAATCTCTCGGCCCAAGCGGACCTGAGCTCGAAATCGCCCTAGACGGCGAGAGTGCGATTCGACTCCTTTGCAAGCAAGGGGTCGCCGGTCTGATCGTCGAAGATCAGTTGAGCGACATGCGGGCCACCGACGTGCTCAAGCGGGTTCGCGAGCAGCCCGAGACACGAACCAAGCCCGTCATCTTGCTCTCGGGTCAGGACGATGAGATCGATCGCGTCCTCGCCTTCGAGCTTGGTGCGGACGATTTCGTGGCCAAGCCCTACAGTCCTCGGGAGCTCGCTCTTCGTCTACGCGCTGTCCTTCGGCGCGCCCAAAGTCAGACGGATCGGCCCGTCAACCGGATCCAGATCGAGCAGCTCTGCATCGATGTGCCGGAACACCAGGTCACGCTCGACGGCGAGGTCGTTACCCTCACTGCCCTGGAGTTCAAGCTCCTCGTGGACCTCGCTTTGCATCGGGGGTTGGTCCGCAGCCGCGAGACACTGTTGGAAGCGGTGTGGAAGCACCCGAGCACACTCGAGACCCGGACGGTCGATACGCACATCAAACGACTCAGGGAGAAGCTCGGCGACGTCGGGTGTCAAATCGAAACGGTGCGCGGTGTCGGATACCGCCTGAAATGACCCACTGATGTTTAGTGATTTCGACAACAACAAGAAGAAGTCCACCGAGGAGAGAGGACGCATCGGCCTTTCGCTGGCTGTGTCCGCGGTGGTCTACATCGTTGCTGCAGCGGGAGTCGCCGCAGCGGTCGCTACGGCAAAGGTCGTGGTGGACCGGCAGGAACGAGACATCGAAATCCAGTTTGCCACTGCTCCAACCGCACCGAAACAGGAGCAGCCCAAACCCAAGCCGAAAGTGATCAAGAAGAAGGAAGCGCCCAAGGAAGTCGAGGCCGACCCCGGACAGAAGCGGGGTCTCAGCGCACCACAAGAGATTCCGGACGAAGCGCTTGAAGAAGCGACCGACGGTCGGCTTGCCGATGTGGAAGAGATCAACATCGACGACATGATCGGTGATGGCGGAGGCAGGGGAAAAAAGAAGACCGGCCCTCGTCAGAAGCGCGAAACTGTCAGCCGCCCGAAGTTTCTGAGCGGTTGCCGCGCGCCCGAGGTTCCCCTCGAAGTGCGGACGAGCGCGGAGACGATTCGTGTGCGCGTCCGGCTCTTGATCATGCCCGACGGCATCCCCGTCAAAGCCGAGATGGAGGAGTCGCACGAGCTCATCCCAGACGAGTCGATCATCAACTGTGCGCTGGCTCAGCGTTTCGAGCCTGCGCGCTTACCGGACGGAACGGCCGTCCCGTATCCGTACCGACGGCAGTTCACGTTCAAGCCGTCCACCATTTGAGCGAGAACGAAAGGCAATACCCATGGAACTAGACCTACTCGAGATGTG
>CBDURI010000298.1:0-3730 GCA_965369435.1 uncultured bacterium | reverse complement strand
CACCCGGGCTCGACCACCCACTCCATGATCGAGCTCGCCCTCTACTTGAAAAAACGCGGCCTGAGGCCACGCCAGGTCCAGGACTTCATCCCAACCCCCATGAGCATGGCCACCAGCATGTACGTCACGGGGCTCGACCCCTTCACCCAAGAGCCGGTCTACGTCGCCAAGACCCTCCGGGAAAAACGAATGCAAAAGGCCTTGCTCCAGTACTGGGACGTCGCCCAACACGACCTAGCCCGCGAAGCCCTCATCAAAGCCAAACGCGGCGACCTCATCGGCAGCACTGCCCGCCACTTGGTCCCCCCAGCCTCCGGCAAAGGCGCCCTTTCAATCCACGAAAAGCGGCGACGCCAGCGCCCGCAAGATCAGCCACGCGGCCGACTGGGCCGCCGCGCAGCAACAACCGGCGGCCGCCGCCGCAAGTAGCCCGGGGGCAACCGCCAACGCCAACGTCCGATAAGCATTCCGACTGCGCTGGCAGGCCCAGATCTAGCCGATCATGTCGTCAACGATACGCCTCTGCCATTGTGCCATACACCCATATTCTGTGATATGGTTACCCATATGAAGACTACTGTTGAACTTCCAGATGCGCTTCTCGAGGAGGCGAAGCGGCTGGCAGCTGAGCAAGATACGACGCTGAAGCAGCTGATCGCGACGGGGCTTCGGCACGTGATCAAGAGCCGAACACGGCCCGTTCGCTTCGAGCTTCGTGAAGCGGGCTTCCGGGGCTCCGGGCTTCAACCGGAGTTTCGCGACGCATCGTGGAAGGACATCCGAGACGCGATCTACGAGGAACCGGCGTCGCGGGGGGAACCGACCTCGTGATTGCAGTCGACACGAACATCCTCGTTCACGCTCATCGCGCTGATTCCGAATGGCATGAGCCCGCTCACGCCTGCATCAAGCGCCTGGCGGAGGGCACGAGCGCATGGGCAATTCCCTGGCCTTGCTTGCACGAGCTCTTGGCGATCGTGACGCATCCGCGCATCTATGATCCGCCGACGCCACTCGCCCAAGCGATCGATCAAGTCGAGGCGTGGCTCGAGTCACCGTCGCTGGTCTTGCTGAGCGAAGACGGCGCGTACTGGGAGCAGCTCAAAGAGTCCCTGCTTCAAGGGCGCGTTCGAGGAGCTAAGGTCCACGATGCGCGGGTTGCCGCATTGAGCACCGCCGCCGGCGCTTCCCTTCTTTGGACGGCGGACCGCGACTTCAGCGTATTCGGATCACTGAAGACGACGAACCCGTTGCTGGGGTAGGTGGGCGCGAGCGACGCTGCACCTGACCGCCTGCGTCAGCGCCCCTGTCGAATCTGCCGCGGCGTCAGTCCAAACCAACGCTTGCAGGTCCGGCTAAAATTCGACGTGTCGCGGTACCCGAGCCGCTCCGCAATCGCCTCCACCGACAAGTCGCTCTGCCGCAGGTACCAAATGGCGAGCTCCTGGCGCACGTCGTCGAGGAGCATCTGATACGAAGTGCCTTGGGCCTTGAGCTTGCGGATGAATGTGCGGTTCGACATGGCGAGGTCCGCTGCCATTTCGGTGAGGCTCGGGTAGTCACCGTCGCGGTCGAGCAGGCGGTCGAGCACTCGCTGAGCGAGATCGCAGCCATTGTCCCGCTGCGCTTCGCTTCGTTCACACATGCGAACCGCGTGCTCGAAGGTTGTTTCATCCGCGGTGATACAACGCGTGGACAAAAGCGAAGCCGGCAAATCGAGGACGCACACGGGCGCTCCGAAGGTGACCTCGATTCCTGGAAACCGCGTCGCGTATTCCCCGGCCCAGGGCGGCGCCGCGTGCCTGAACGCGAGCCGTGTGTCCGGCAGCGACGCCCCGCTCACCGTTTCCAGCACCAGGCAAAGCGTTCCGAGAATGTGCGAGGCAAGGTACTCGCTGATGTCATCCCAGGGAAGGGTCTCCTCGACGAGCAAGTGAACCCGGTCGCCGCGCTTCACAAGCTCGAACTTCGCGATTTCCACCCGGAGCGAGGAGTAGCGCTGCGCCATGTCGAGCACTTGCCCGACGTCGCGGCTCGCCATCATCGCGTAGCCCAAGGGCCCATGCGCGGAGATCTGCGTCGAACGCCCCACGTCGAGACCGAGCCATCCTTCTCCGGTGAGCTCCATGGCCCGTTGGGCGAGGCGCCGAAACTGCTCGAGGCTCAGAAATCGATTGTCCTCGATCAACTGCTCCCGTGTGAGACGCGTCCCTTCCAAAATCTCCTCATCGGAAAACCCGCGCCGCCTCAGCTCGGCGGACACGAGCCGGGCGTACGTGGGATGAATGCTCAGGCGAAGTTGCGACGCAACGGGTTCCCGTTCGCTCGACGTGCGTCGCCTCTCTTTGCCCTGCTTGCCACTCATCCTCGTAACGACACGAAGATATGGCGGGCCGGTCTCCCGATCAACGAGCTTGGCGACCGTCCGTGATTTGCCTAGGCAGCCACGCTCGTCACGTGAGCAGGCTCGACGCCGGGCGTCCCTTCGAGCTGGTATCGCTCACACAAGGCCTGTCGCCGTTTGGGGTGGAAATGGATTCGCTGGGGGTCGCGTTGCGTGTGAGCCAACAGACGAGGATCCATCACGCGGAACCAAAGCGGGGGAATCAAGGCCACCAAGAACATGCCGAAGTAGCCACTGGGAAGCGAGGGGAGCTGGTCGAAAGTACGCAATGACTGATAGCGACGTCCCGGATTGGCATGGTGGTCCGAATGGCGCTGAAGATGAAAGAGCGCCCAGTTCGAGCAGGTGTGATTGCTGTTCCACGAATGCTCCGGCCGACATCGTTCATAACGGCCCGTCGGCAGCTTGCGACGAAGTAGCCCGTAATGTTCGATGTAGTTCGCCATGGTGAGATGGAACGCCCCAACGAAGTACGAGAAGAGCAAGTACGGCACCATGATGGGGCCGAACGCGACGATGAGGCCCACCGAGACGGCTACAGTGATCGCGCCGGCTCGCAAGATCTCGTTGCCGAACGACCAGGTGGACTCGTCGTGTCTCTGTAGCCGGCCGCTCTCGAGTCGCCATGCACGAATGAACGCCCCTGGAAGCTCATGAACCGCGAAGCCGTAGAGGTTCTCGCCCATGCGGGAGGACGCGCAGTCCTCTGGAGTCGCCACGTGTCGATGATGACCGCGATTGTGGTCGATCGCGAAATGTCCGTAGCCCCCCATCGAAAGGGCGAGCGTCGCAAGCCCCCGTTCCAACTTCGACTTCTTGTGCCCGAGCTCGTGGCCGAGGTTGATGGCGAAAGCGATGAGGATCGCCGTGTTGAACGCCATCAGCAACACCGCCGTCCACGGCAACTCATGAGTTCCCACGAAGTACGCATTGCCAAGGAACGCGAGCCAGAGCGTGGGCACGAGCGCGTAAGTCACCCAGCGGTAGTAGGGGTCGGCGTCGAGTTGCGGCACGATTGCTTCGGGCGGGTTGTTGCGATCCTCGCCGAGCACGAAGTCGAGCAGGGGAATCATCCCGTACACGAGGAGCACGGGGATCCAAAGCGACCACACCGAGCCCGTGGCCTGATAAAGGAAGGGCCCTGAGCCGAGCGACGCGGGAACGAGCAGCGAAACGACCCAAGCATGCCGCTTGCCATCGCGGTACCTGACACCTTCGGCGGAAAACACTGGATTCAAAACACTCATAGAAAACTCCTGGGGGGCACAGACGTCGAAACCTGGCCCCGAGCATGACCGCCGCCCGCCCCCCACAACACCGACGCAC
>CBDURI010000297.1:0-3745 GCA_965369435.1 uncultured bacterium | reverse complement strand
GAGTCGGCGCCCGCCTATTCCGCATCGGCTTCCTGCTGACCGGCTCGATGCCATCACTCGCAGAGCTGTGGCGGCAAGCACGATAACGATCGGGCCGCCCCGAACGTTACGGTTTCGTGCCTGTGTGGGCTACTCGACGGGCGGTGGAATGGGTAGCTCGAGCTCTTCGATCAGCTCGCCCGTGTTCTGCTCCGCGGCCGAATAGAACCCAACGCGCATCGCGCCAAAGTCCGACACCATGAAGGTCTGTTCGAAGTTGCGGTGGATGGTGCCTGCGTTGAGGATGGTGAGACCTGGGAAGACTCGGACCATGCGTTCGTGGGTGTGGCCGCCGATCATGAACTGGATGTTCTCGTCGAGCATGAGCTCGCGGAGGGTGGGGATGTCTTGGAGGGCGTAGCCTCGGGTGTCTGGCTTTAGCCACGCTTCGTCGTCGTCACCGACACCGTGGCAGAGCAGCACGGTGCCACTGGGAGTTGCGTAACGTCGTCCTCTTGGTAGCGACTCGATGAACGTTCGCGACACTTCGTTGATCTCGCGCGTCGCGTTGTCGAGGGAGCGTTGCTCGCCGTCGAGGAACCAGCGCTCGTGGTTACCGGCCACGCATTGCACCCCGCGGGCCTCCAACATGGCGAGGGTCGAGTCCGCGTCTCCGGGGCCGTCGACCAGATCGCCGACACACAGGACCGCATCGACGCCCATCGTCTCCAACGCATCGAGCACTCGCCCGAGCGTTTTGGTCTCGCAGTGAACGTCGCCGATGACCCCCAACCGGCGGAGCATGCCTGGGTTGCTCACACCTCCAATTTAGGAGCTTTTGCAGCGCGCGCCAACAAGTGCGCGACTGGTGCTCTGTGCCCTCGTGTTGTAGACCCGCTCCCATGCTCGACCTACGCCACGTGAGCGAGAACCTGCCGGAGGTGAAGGCGGCCCTGACGCGCCGCGGCTTTGCCGATGTGGAGCTCCTCGACCGGCTCGGCGCTTTGGCCGAGGAGCGTCGCAGCGGCATCGCGAGTGTCGAGGCCCTACGGCAGGAGCGCAACGAGGCCAGCCAGGCCATGGCAAAGGTTACCGACAAGAAGTCCGAGGAGTTTCAGGCCAAACGCGAGCAGCTCCGCACTCTGGGAGATCAGATCAAGCAGGGCGAGGGGCGCCAAGGCGAAGTCGAAACCGAGCTCGAGGCAATCCTGCTGACCCTGCCGAACCTCCCCCACCCCGACACACCCGACGGCCTCACCGAGGACGACAACGTCGAGGTGCGCGTCTGGGGCGACAAGCCGTCGTTCGACTTCGATCCACGTGACCATGTCGAGGTGGGCACTGGGCTCGACATTCTCGACTTCGAGCGTGCCGCGAAGATCAGCGGTTCGCGCTTCGTGGTGCTCAAGGGGCAGGGCTCGCGGCTCAACCGCGCCCTGATGCAGTTCATGCTCGATGTGCACACCACCGAGCACGGTTACGAAGAGGTGTGGCCGCCCGTGCTCGTCAAAGACAGTGCGATGCGGGGCACCGGCCAGTTGCCCAAGTTTGCCAAAGACGCCTTTCGCATGGCGAAAGATGCGGAATGGGAAGCACAGGTCGGGGCCCAAGGGCATGACCTCTACCTCGTGCCCACGGCGGAGGTTCCGATCACGAACCTTCACGCCGGCGAGATCTTGTCCGAGGCCGATTTACCCGTCGCGTACGCCGGGTACACCGCGTGCTTCCGAAGCGAAGCGGGGAGCTACGGCAAGGACACCCGCGGGATGATCCGCGTGCATCAGTTCGACAAGGTCGAGCTCGTTCGATTCTGTCATCCCGACGACGGGGACGCGCAACTCGATGCACTGACCCAGCATGCAGAAACGATCCTGCAGAAACTCGGCTTGCACCACCGGGTTGTGCAGCTCTGCGCGGGTGATATGGGGTTCGCCGCGCAGAAGTCCTACGACCTCGAGGTCTGGTTGCCGGCGCAAGACACCTTTCGGGAGATTTCGAGCTGCTCCTGGTTTGGCGACTTTCAGGCGCGACGAATGAAAGCGCGCTTCCGGCCGGGGGAAAAGGGCAAGCCCCGCTTCGTGCATACCCTCAACGGCTCGGGTCTCGCGATCGGCCGCACACTCGTGGCGATCCTCGAGCAGAACCAGCGAGCCGACGGAAGCGTCGTCGTGCCGGAGGCGTTGCGGCCTTACATGGGTGGTCTCGAACGTATCCCAGCGCCCTAGGCGACCACGGATGAGCACCCTCGGCATTCAGCGCGACGTTCCGCTTGCTCCACTGACCACGCTGGAGCTGGGCGGCCCCGCAAAGTATTTCGTGCGGGTCGACGACGAGAGCGCGCTGGCCGACGTTCTGAGGTGGGCTGCCGAGGAGGGGATGCCGTCCGCGATCTTGGGAGGAGGGTCGAATCTGATCGTGCCTGACGAAGGGTACGACGGTTTGGTCGTCCACATGGGAATCGGCAATCTCGATTTTCGCGGGGACGGTACGGTAGACGCAGGAGCAGGCGTGCCCTGGGAGACCGTAGTCGACGGCGCGGTGTCTCGTGACTGGGCAGGGCTCGAATGTCTGACCGGGATTCCAGGATCCGTTGGCGCCACACCGATACAGAACGTCGGCGCGTATGGCCAAGAGGTCGCGGAGGTGGTTGCGAAGGTCCGCGTCCTGCGCCGTGACACGCTCGCCTTGGAAGAGCTCGTCCCCGAGGATTGCGCCTTCGGCTATCGCGACAGCCTCTTCAAGCGGGAGCCCCGTCGCTTCATCGTTTGCGGGGTTCGCTTTGCCCTGCGCCCCCACGGCGCAGCGACCGTCCGCTACGCTGAGTTGCACAGAGCCATCGGGGCCGACGCGACGCTGGCTGACGTCCGGGGCGCCGTTCTAGAGCTCAGACGCCGAAAATCCATGCTGATCGATCCCCGCGATCCGAACCATCGTAGCGCCGGGTCGTTTTTCTTGAACCCGATCGTCCCTGGCGCGGAAGCCCAGCGCGTCGTGGAGCAAGCGGTGCGCGACAACGTCGTCGCGGCGCCATCCGATGTTCCTCGGTATCCCGCGGCGGACGGCGAAGTGAAGCTGGCTGCAGGCTGGCTCATCGAAAAGGCGGGGATCGCGAAGGGCACCCGCCGAGGCGCAATCGGGGTATCGACGAACCACGCGCTGGCCCTCGTGCACCACGGAGGTGGCACGACCGCCGACCTGTTGGCGTTTGCCGACGAGATCCGCGTGCGCGTCCGTGACCGCTTTGGGATCGACCTAGAGCGCGAGCCCAGGCTGCTCCAGTAACGAGCTACTCCGCGAACGGGTCGCTGTATGCCGGATTGTTGAGGAGTGTCTCGTCGGTGAGCGCGTGAAGGAACGCGACCAAGTCTTGCTTCTCTTGCTCCGTCATGACGAAGCCGTTCAAAAGGGCGCTCTTGTTCGGGTTGTCCTTGCCGTCGCCGGCATGGGGGCCGTCCTCGATCAAGCGGCCGCCACGGGCGTAGTGGTCGAGGACCTCTTCGAGCGTTTCGATCGATCCATCGTGCATGTATGGCGCCGTGATGGCGATGTTGCGAAGGCTCGGTGGCTTGAACCTGCCCTTGTCGGCCAGCTCGCCCGTCATTTCGAACAAGCCCTCGTTTAGCGCGGGGTAGCTTCCGTCCTCATCGAGATTGTAGAGCCCATTGTTCATGAAGAACTTCTGGTCGAACACCTGACCCGCATCGTCCGAGGACTGCGAAAACAGGAATCCGCCGTGGCAGTGGAAGCACTCGAAGGCGTCCTCGAC
>CBDURI010000296.1:0-3751 GCA_965369435.1 uncultured bacterium | reverse complement strand
AACATCGACTTGAGGTTCGCGCCAGCTTCCGAGGTCTTCGAACGCTTCACGTAGTTGATGAATGCCGGAATCGCGATCGCGGCAAGAATGCCGATGATAGCGACAACGATCATCAGCTCGATGAGGGTAAAACCCTCTTTCTTCGAGAGTAGCTTGTTCATTTCTTTAGTTCCCTTTCCCCCGGGCCCAGTGCCCGCTTAACCTTGAGTTGCCCAAAGACACTGCAACTGCCGTGCCGATTGTCCCCAACCGGTCGCCAAACCGGAAATTATTGACGAATCCGGAATTCGCAGAGCCGGGAAAAGGCTCCGAGCGACAGAATTCGTCACCCGCAGGTGACGGAAATGGTCACTCCCAGCCGCCAATTGCAGTGGCACTGTTATAGATGTGGCTCGATTGGGAGTAGATTTCGAGGAAGAAAGTGTCGCCGTCTTCGTCCAGGTCACCCTGAGCCCGCGCTGCAAACCAATGGTCGTCTTCGTCCAGGTTGGTGTTGGCTGGCGCGGTCTCGCCAGGAACGCCGGCCACGGTCGCGTACTGGAAGCGGATCGGGCCGTCCGGGGCCGCCCCGAGCTGTTGCCACTCGGTGGTCGTGGTCCACCCGACTGGGTCGATGCCGGGAATCGTCGAGGGGTTGTAGGTTCCCCAGTCGTCTCCATCGACCGCGCAATACTGGCCAAACTCGCTTCGGTAGGACTCCTGACGTTGCTTGATGGCACCGAGGAAAGTCGCCGCTTCGGTCACGCGGGCCTTGTAGATGTATGCGGTGAAGCTAGGGATCGCCAGAGTGGCTAACACGCCCATGATGACGACTGCGATCATCAGCTCCGTGATTGTAAACCCTTGGTTCTTCTTCATTCCCATCCTCCGGTGCCCGAGGCGCTGTTGTACATGATGCGCGAGTCCGAATAGACCTCGAGGATGAACGAGGTGCCGTCTCCATTGAGGTCGCCTTCGGCCTGCGCCGCATACCAAAGCGAGTTCGGGTCCAGATTGCTGTTGGCCGGGGGCGCCGTTCCTGGCTGTCCCGCGACGGTTGCATAGCGAAATCGCACCGCGCCGGGTGGGCTGAGCCCGAGCATCTCCCACCCGGCGGAGCTAGGCCACACCACTGCGTTGGCTCCTGGAATGCTGGAGGGCGTATAGGTGCCCCAGTCCGTGCCGCTGACAGCCGCGTAGTTGCCGAAGCGGCTGCGATACGCCTCCTGCCGGGTCTTGATCTCGTTGAGAATGGTCACCGCCTCGGTGACGCGGCCCTTGTAGACGTAACTCTTGAACGTCGGGATGGCGATCGCCGCCATGATGCCGACGATCGCAACGCCGATCAGTAATTCAATCGTGGTGAAGCCAGCGCTTCGTAGGTGACGCGACAAGGAACATCCTCCAGCTCTCACTATATCAATCGCCGGTCATATCGCCCACTTCGGGCGATATGTGTTTTGCCAAACGATAGCGGAACTGCCGGAAGCTCATCCCGAGCAGCTCTGCAGCCTTTGTGCGGACGCCCTCGGCCTGATCGAGCGCGCGGAACAGCAGCTCCTTTTCGACCTGAGTGAGGTACTCGTCCAGGTCGAAGCGGCCTTCGGGGATTTGGGTGAGACTGACAGCCTTCTTCGAGGGATGGGTGTCGCCGAGATCTTCGCGGTTCACGGTGTTGCTCGGGGCCAGCGTGACGCCGCGCTCGACGATGTTCTCGAGCTCGCGCACGTTGCCGGCGTACGGCTGCTGGGCGAGCCAGCGCATCGCTTCAGGCGAAAACTCCAGACGTCGGCCCTGCAACGCCGAGTGCTTTTGGAGGAAGTACTCGGCGAGCACCGGGATATCCTCGGGCCGATCTCGGAGCGGTGGTGCCTCGATTCGGATCACGTTCAAGCGATAGAAGAGGTCCTCGCGGAATGTGCCCGCTTCGACTTCGGACTCGACGTCGCGGTTGGTGGCGGCGACGACCCGAACGTCCACCTCGACCTCGGCGGTGCCACCGACCGGGCGGACCTTGCGGTCCTGCAACACCCGCAGCAGCTTGACCTGCAGCGGCGGTGGCAGCTCGCCCACCTCGTCTAGGAACAGAGTGCCGCCGTGGGCAGCCTGGAACAGGCCTTCCCTCGCCGCGGTAGCACCCGTGAAAGCGCCCTTGACGTGTCCGAAGAGCTCGCTCTCGATGAGGTTTTCCGGGATCGCGCCACAGTTCAGCACCACGAAGGGCCGCTCGGCGCGAGGGCTTTGAAAGTGCAGCGCGCGGGCGACCATTTCCTTGCCCGTGCCGCTTTCGCCTGTGATCAGAACACTCGAGGTGGCGTTCGCAACCCGCTTGATGAGGTCACGAAGCCGGTCCATCGCAGCGCTCTTGCCGATGAGCTGCCCCTCCGTCCACCGCGCTTTGACCTCGGCACGGAGCGTCTGATTTTCAGCTACGATCGCGCGCTTCTCGAGGGCTTTCTCGAGTGTTGCTAGCAGCTCGTGATTTCTGAATGGCTTTTGGACGTAGTCGTACGCTCCCTTGCGCATGGCTTCGACAGCCTGCTCGGTGGTTGCGAACGCCGTGACCATCAAGATTTGGGTGTCGATCGAGCGCGCCCGAACCGCGTCCAGGACCTCCATGCCGGTGCCATCCGGCATCACGAGGTCGGTGATGACGACGTCGTAGGGATCGGCACTGCCGAGCTGCTCGCGTGCCGCGTGCACACCATCGACCGCGTCGACGCGATACCCTTCGCGCCGCAACAAAATCTGCAGCATCTCGCGCAGACTGGCTTCGTCGTCACAGACAAGAATGCGTGCGGACACGTCCCCTAAACCCCCGCCTACATCCTACGTCAAAAGCCGTGTGCGGCCACGAGACTTGCAGCCGTCCCGGCGCCATTGCCTAGCTGAAACCAGTGCGGCGTCCGCCACCGCCGCTCGGCGGTCGAACGCAAAGCCCGTGTAGGCTGCTGTACTCTACGTAGTAGACCGTGCCGTGCTCCCGGGAGGTGGCTTCGCAAAACGCGGCGTCGAGACGGAGCTCCGCGACCTCCGATACCTCCATCGCCTGGCCTGGCTTGCCGATGTACACGGACAAGCTGTGGTCGTCTGCGACGGTGTACTTGCTCCCGTCGCGCTCTACCCCAGCTGCTGCTTCGAGCATGGCCTCGAACGTAGGTCGTTCCATGCGCCGCAGCTTTGATGCGAGTGGGCGGCTGGTCAAGCGTTGGGGTTCGGGGTAGGGCGCTACCGTGGCGAGCGGCGAAGAGGAGCTCTGGCAAAGCGAGGTCCTGGTGAGCGATTCGATTGGCCGCCTGATCGAGTTCTGGGGGTTCAAGCGCAACATGGGGCGGCTTTGGGCGATCCTGTATCTGTCCGACCGGCCGCTCAGCGCGCCACAAATTCAAGACCGCCTTCAGCTCAGCAGCGGTGCGATTTCGATGACGCTCAACGAGCTGACGCGCTGGGGAGTGGTCAAGAAGGTTTGGCTCCAAGGCGAGCGCCGCGATCACTACGCGGCCGAAGGCAATTTCTGGAAAATGATCTCGCGCGTTTTCAACGAGAGGGAACGGGTCGAGGTTCTCGATGCGATCGACATCATGGAAGACGCGATCGGGTTCTTGAAGGACAAGGCCAAGGAGCCCGAAGAGCGGGCGAGGGCGCAGTTCCAAGAGGAACGAATCCGCGAGCTCCTGGACCTCGCGCGGCTCGGCAGGCAGCTACTCGACGCCCTGATCAAGGACGCGAAAGTCGATGGCAGCCCATTGATGAAGGTGCTCCTCGGCGGGGC
>CBDURI010000295.1:0-3752 GCA_965369435.1 uncultured bacterium | reverse complement strand
ACGAAACCGCGCGAGGCGCTGTCCGATAACCCGTGAAACCACAACGGGAGGTCGAGATGACGGGTGTTTGGAACTGGGCGCGCGGATGCGCGTGCGCGTGGGTGCTCATGGGTTGCGGGCGAGAGGCCATTGCGGAAACGAACATTTGCGAGGGCCTGGCGCCCGGTGACCTCGTCATTACAGAAGTGCACGCCAACCCGGACGGGAGTGACGGCGACGGCGAATACATCGAGATCTTCAACGCAACCGAGGCGTTTCTCGACCTTGAAGGCCTAACACTCGCCACGAGCCGAGCCGACGGGGTTAGCCCGAAATCGCATCGGTTCGTGGCTGGCTCCGTAGAGGCAGAAGGCTACTTCGTCATGGGGAACGCGCCGGCCCAGGCGATGCCGGACCACGTCGATTACAGCTACGGTGGGGCGCTCGGCAGCCTGCGCAACTCCGATGCTGTGCTGTCGATTCGCTGTGGCGACATGCTCATCGACCAAGTGCGCTACGAGCGGACGGTGGATGGCCGTGCGCTCGAGCTCGACGGGCGTCTGGCACCGGACCACCAGCTCAACGACGACGCGAACCATTGGTGCACGACTCCGGAGGGAGTCGATGCGGTGTCGGAGGGCAACTTCGGGACACCGGGAGCGAAGAACAGTCCCTGCGAGGTCGTGCGGGTTGAGGGCCTGTGCCTCGAAGGCGGATCTGGCCGCGCAATCCGCACGCCTGCGCCGGGTGACGTGCGGATTACCGAGTGGATGGCGAATCCGGAGGGGCCTGACACTGAGCTCGAGTGGGTCGAGGCCTCGTTCGACGCACAAATCGACCTCAATGGGTTTCAGCTTGGTCCGGCGCCCGACGCGTTGAAGGCGGTCATCGACCAGGAAGAGTGTTTTCCGGTCGGCGCGGGGACACGTATCGTCTTCGGGGCGAGCCCGGCGGCGGCGCCCCGCGTCGACGCGGAGTTGAAGTTCAGCCTTGGCAACTCGGGGCCAAGGGCGATTGTCGCAGGCGCGGGTGGCGTGGGCCTCGACCGCGTGGACTACGACGGCACCGTCGAGGGAGTCGCCTGGCAGCTCGATCCCAATGAAGAGCTCTGCTTAGCCCTGCCGGGGGACGAGTACTTCGAGGGAAACTTCGGAACACCAGGTGACGCGAACCCGAACTGTGCTGTGGTCTTGGGTCCGGGGATGTGCTTCGACGACGGCGCGCCGCGCAGCATCGTCAGTCCAGCGGCGGCTGATGCGACGATCACGGAGTGGATGGCCAACCCGTTGGCTGTCGGAAACCGCGAGGGTGAATGGGTGGAGGTCCGCTTCGACGCGGCGGTGGATCTCAATGGTCTCGTATTGTCGGATCTCACGGGCGGCACGACAATCGTGGACGGCGACGATTGCCTCGGGGTCCAGGCGGGCGCGCACGTGGTCTTCGCGCGGGATGCGGACCCGACGCAAAACGGAGGCATCGAGGCAGTCGCCGCGGAGCTGTCCCTCTCGCTGAACAATACCAACGAGACGATCACGCTGAGCATCGACGGCCAAGTCCTCGACGCGGTGAGCTACGCGCGGTCGAACGCTGGCGTGGCAACTCAAATCGATGACGCTGGCAACGTCTGTGACGCGGTGCACGCCTACGGCGATGGCGACTTGGGGACACCCGGGTCGGCGAACCCCTGGTGCTTCTGAGGCGCGCGTTTGCCCTCGCATCGCTGATCGCGCTCGCGCCGTGCTCGGCGTCGGCGGCCAAGTACGAGATCTTCATCGAGGTCGAAACCGAGGAAGACCTCTACGACCTCTTGGCGACGGAGCAGATCTCCGACTCGTCGTTCAACGCACTCCTGCTTCTCTATCAAACGCGCGTCGAGCTGAACCGAGCGGGCAGGCAGCAACTGTATCTGCTTCCAAACCTCGACTACGGGCAGGTCGACCGGATCCTCGCGTACCGTACCGAGGCGGGGGCGATTCGCGAGCTGGGCGACCTCGCCGCCGCCGGGGTGCTCGAGGCCAAGATCGTGAACGCTCTGCGCGCATTCGTCATCGTTCGTGCTCCGGACGTACTGAAACCGCAAACGAATGGATTCATGCGGGTCCAGGGGCGCTGGAGCGGTCGATACGACCGGCTCCCTCCCGCCTCGGCGCTGCAAGCGCGGCTCAAGACGCTTCGCAACTTGGACATCGGGGGCTCGGCCACCCTCACTCGAAACGGGTTACATCGCATTCGATGGGACCCGAACCGCTCGGCCTTCAGCGCGGAGCCCGAGGGGGTTCGTTTCGACGTGCCAAAGCTTTACGTCGAGTGGGAAGACCACAAGTGGGAGATCATCGGCGGGACGTATCGCATCGGCTTCGGGCAACGCTTGACGTTCGACGTGACGGACCAGATCACCCCCAACGGATTCTTTGGGGACTACGAGCTTCGCCGAAGCAACGAGCTGGGGCTGCGATGTCGGCGCTCCGCTGGAGAGCTCCCGGCGTCGCCGTGTCCGACGGACCGGGTCACGCGGGTCACGCCCGACTACGCTTGGACGAATCGATTGACGGGGGCCGCGATCGGATTGAAGGACCTCCCGATCGGCCGGGGGTGGCTTCAGGCCTACGCGTGGGGCTCGTATCAGGTGCACCGCATCCCGCAGATCGAAATCGTCGACACGAACACTTGCAGTGATCCGAGGCGGGACGAGGATCCGGGGTGTCGAGCGCCTCCGGTGTACGTGCGAGCCCGCGATCCAACCGCACCGGCCAGCACGGCCACGTTTGCAACACTACCGGCGATGTATGCGGAGGCGCTCGCAGGTACGAACGCGAGCTACTTCTGGAATGACCGGGCCCACATCGGCGTCACCGGGTACGGCTCGATGCCTCGATGGCTGGTTCGAGGAGCCGAGCTCGGGTTCCAGGAGTTTTCCCGTAAACCGGTTGCTGGGCCCTTCGGAGCGGTCGGCGTAGACGCCGCGTTCGGATTCGGCGCGCAGGACTTCTTCGCCGAAGTCGCACGGAGCTTCGATGCACAGGTCGGCGGCGGAGGCGGTTACGGAGCGGTGGTCCGGAGCGTGACGTCTCTTGGGTCTACCGAGCTCGACATGTCCGTGCGCTACTACGGGTCGAAGTACGCCAACCCGTATGCGCGGCCTGTCTCGGCGCCTGACGAGCTCGATGGGCTTCGCGCGAGGGACGAGGCCGGGCTTCGCCTTCGTCTAGCGACCCAACCCGGGCCCCGCATCGGCCTGCGTACGATAGCCGACGGATGGCGCCGGCTCTCCTCAGGCGCGCTCCACGGGCTGCTCTTCGTCCGCGCGGACTTGCAGATCGCCCCGTCATGGGCCTGGGCACTGTGGACCGAGTATCGCAACGCTGGATCGCAGCGTGCTCTGCTGGCGACGCGGATCGCCTACGAGCCGGTCCGCCAGCTCACGCTATCGGGCCAGTTTCAGCACCGCTGGGTCGCTACGCGCCTCAGAGGCGTGGACGTACAGCAAGATATCGCTGCGATCCTGAGCATGACCGCACGGCCCTTCGACATCCTCCGCTTTCGACTCCGCGTCCGCTACGACTTCGAGGACATCTGGGACAATCATCGGCGTCCGCATACGCTATGGGCGTACCTCAACGCAGCACTGACTGTCCGTGAGCGCGACATGGTGCGCGTGCGCTACGACGTTCGTGTGTTCCTCGACCGGCGTGAATCGACACTCACGCGCGTGCCGAACCCCGAACACTGGCTGTGGCTCGAATACGTCTTCCGGTACTGAACGCAACGGGCTA
>CBDURI010000294.1:0-3753 GCA_965369435.1 uncultured bacterium | reverse complement strand
GGGACATGCAACTTCCACCGTGCGGCTTGTATCGAACGACAGGGGCCATTGCATCCGTGGGCGAGGGCCGGCTCGTTTATTTTCACAACCATGGTGACCCGGGCCCTGGCCTCTATCTTCCGAAGGAGTGGCGCTACAACCGGGCACAGTTCGAAGCGAAGGGCCACACGATCGAGGACCCGGGGTTGGTACGGTTTCTTCAACCGCTTCCCCCAGAAGGATTCTATCGCGCGGCCGAATCTTTTCACTGCTGCGAGAAGCAATGCCGCCTCTTCGAGCAGGAGGCGCTGCTGCAGCTCGGATACAACGCCAACGGCGATCCTATTCTCTTCATTCCGGAGATCGTCGACTCGATGTTCGCGATTCCGGAGAAGGGCTGGAAGGCGAGCCTCGAGACGCTGGGCAAGATGCGTCAACTCCGAGTGCCCGTGACCAAGCGCGATACCCTGCCACCGCAGTAAATGACACAGTGTGAGCTAGCGCACTTTTCGCTTCCGAAGCCAGCTGCTTATACTGATCGTCTGAAGCTTGCATGGGGTGGCTTAACAAATGGGTGCGCGGGGAGCGAAGCATGGCGCCGCCTGAAAGCGGGCCGCTCGATCAGCGATTGGCGCGCTTCATTCCCCAGGAGCTGATCGAAGACGGTATCCGAAGCCGAGGGCACGCATTTCTACTGATGCGGTTCACGCTCGTGGCAGCGGTCATCACGGTGCTCTTCGCCCCGTACTTCATCCTGTACTTAAGGCTGCCCTACACGGGTCCGATGACTGTGTTGTACGCGATCAGCCTGGTCCTGACGCCAGTGATTCTGCGGCGCACACGCTCGGTCCGAATCGCTGCGAACTGGACTCTCTCCTGTAGCCTCGCAGTCCTGCTCGTTCAGTGTTGGACTCTGGGCGGGGTCTCGAGCCTTTCGTACCCCTGGCTCTCCTGCATCCCGATGGCGGCGATGCTCCTTCGCGGCGTTCGGGGCGGAGCGGTCTGGACCCTCGTGTCGGTCACAGGCGTCGTGGTCGTGGGTGTCGCCGACACGATGGGCGTCCTTCCGGACGGGCCTGCGCTGAGTGTGACCGCGCGGGGCGCGACCATGGTCACGGTGGCTTCCCTGACCGTGGGGCTCTCCGGCTTGGCCTGGTTGGCCGAGAGCCGCGCCGAAGCGCTCTTGCAAGATCTTCAGCGACAAAAACTCGTTTTCCAGGAGCGCTCGGTGCGAGACTGGCTGACCGGGCTCGCCAATCGCTCTTTGCTCACCGAGTGCCTGATTCAAAGCTGGGAGCGCGCTCGTCGACACGGACCACGTGGTGCCCTCTTCTTCATCGACCTCAACGACTTCAAGTCGATCAACGACCAGCACGGGCATGCCGCCGGCGACCAGGTGCTCAGAGAAGTGGCCCTGCGCCTTCAAGACACCGTGCGTTCATCGGACTTAGTTGGACGCATCGGTGGCGACGAGTTCGCATTGATCATCGAAGGCGTGGAGAGTCAGAACGACGTTGCCGTGCTGGCAGAGAAGGTCGCGGAGGCGATCGAGGTGCCCATCGCGCTCGGTGAGGCCGCCGCACACGTCGGTGCCAGCATCGGGGTCGCCTTCTTCCCGGACCGGGAGTGCCACTTTGGAGACCGGATCACGCTAGAGAGTATCCCGACCGGCGCCAGCGCTATCCGCGGTGAAGTCGACCACGAGTCGGTCAGACGTCTCCTCGAAAAAGCCGACGCGGCGATGTACACCTCCAAGCGCAAGGCGCTTCCGTACTGGATTCACGAGCACATCGCGGACGAAACGCTCCGCGGCACCGTGAGCCGCGTCAGTGAGCCGCCGCCGGCCGCGTAGCCCAAGCGTCTAGCTCGGCCGCCCGGTTGCGCTAGGATCGTCGGGTGAAATCTACGATCGGTATTCTAACTGGGGGCGGCGACGTGCCGGGCCTCAATCCGGCCATTCGAGCCGTCACCATTCGCGCACTGCGAGAGGGACATCGTGTCATTGGAATCCGCCGGGGTTGGGCCGGTCTGGTGGATGTCGTCCCGGACAAGGACGCCGACAACAGCAAGTACGCGACCGTCTTGACCGAAGACGTCGTCAACAGGGCGGGGCGGACCGGGGGCACGTTCTTGCACAGCTCCAGAACGCGCCCGAGTCACCTGCCCAAGACGCTGGTGCCCCCCCACCTCAGAGACAAGTATCAGAACGAAATCAACGACGTCACCGATGAGGTACTCACCAATCTCGACTTCCTCGGCATCGACTATCTGATTCCGATCGGCGGCGACGATACGCTCAGCTATGGAGCGCAGTTGCACAAGCGAGGCGTACCGGTGGTCGCGATTCCCAAGACGATGGACAACGATGTTCCGGGGACGGACTACTGCATCGGGTTCAGCACTTGCGTGACCCGGACCATCGAGCTCACTCACAGGCTCCGCACTTCGGCCGGTTCGCACGAACGCTTCCTCGTGATCGAGGTGTTCGGTCGCTACGCCGGGTACACCGCACTTCTGCCGACGATGGCGGGCGCGGCCGATCGTTGCGTCATTCCAGAGCATAGCTTCGACATCGAGCACCTCACCGAGCTCCTCGTCCACGACCGGGACCGAAACCCCAGCAACTACTCGGTGGTCCTCGTATCCGAGGGCGCCCAGATGACGGGGGATGACGCGATGTCTTTCGAGTCGGAGGAGGCGGACCAGTTTGGTCACCGCAAGCTTGGTGGAGTCGGAGACCGAGTGGCCGACGCGCTCAAACGATTGTCTCCGAGGTTCAACCAGGGCCGCCGGATCAACACGGTCAGCCAACGACTCGGCTATTTGGTTCGCAGCGGTGACCCGGATGCCCTCGATTCGATCGTCCCCATGGCGTTTGGCAACCTGGCGTTGGATCTCATCGATGCGGGCACCTCCGGCCAGCTCGTTTCGGTACACAACGGGCGCTACGGCAACGTCCCGCTCGACGTGATCATCGGAGCCAAGAAAGTTGTGAACGTCGACAAATACTACAACCTCGAGCGCCTGCGACCCCAGTACAAAGCCTTCGGTGGCCTGCCGCTTTTCATCATGACCGGCGACGCGTAGGATATCCGCTCCATGGCCTCCCGCTTCCGACACATGCGTGCACGCGCGCTCAAGGCAATGTTCAAAGCGCACGCTACGGTTTACGAACGCAGTGGCGGGCGAATCGGCGCATGGGCGGGTCTCCCAACCTTGCTCCTGTCGGTCACGGGCCGCAAGTCCGGCCAGGTTCGCTCCACGCCACTCGTGTACTTCGAAGACGGCGATAGCTACGTAGTCGTCGGTTCGGACGGCGCCGCAAAACACGACCCGCAATGGTGGAAGAACCTACAGGTGGATCCCGCGGGGTCAGTACGCGTGGGACGCAAGCAGTTCGATGTCAAAGCCACGCTGGCCACGGGCACCGAGCGCCAGCGCCTGTGGGAGATAGGCGCATCGATCAATCCCATGTGGTCGAAGTACCAGACCCGCACGAAGCGTGAGCTGCCCGTCGTGGTGCTGACGCCGACTGCCAGGTTCTAGACACGCCCGCTTCCGCGGCACGATACTCGCTGCTCATGCCGGGGTATCGCGCGTCGATGGGTCTTTGGGCGGGGGCGTTGTGCATCTGCGCCGCGTCGTCGGGTTGTGACGAGATCTCGCGGTTCATCGAGGACACCGTCGGCGCAACGGAGTCTCCACCGCCGCCTCCGGCGGTGCCCAGGGACGAGGAAGTAGAACAGGAGCTTCCCGAAAGGCCACCCACGTCGA
>CBDURI010000293.1:0-3776 GCA_965369435.1 uncultured bacterium | reverse complement strand
AGCCGATTGCTTCGTGTCGGCTGTCGATTCGGGCCGCCATCGCCTTCATCGCATCGACCGTCATCGGCTTGCCTGCGGCTGCCTGCTCAGCGACCGCCTCTGCTTCCGCCGAGCTGCTCCCGGGGGATTCCTTCGGTTCTTCACCAACGCCCAAGTACGCGGCTACCACCTTTTCGATGATCTCGATCGCGTTCGCGCGGCTGTCCCTGATGTTGCCCTTGCCGGTCAACACGTTGCCGAGACCGAACACGCCGGGGAGGCCGTGGACCTCGCCGGTGTCCCAACTGTCGTAGTGATAGAGTTCGCCCTTGGTTGGGATGCCTTCGATGGGCCTGGGGATACTGCCGATCGAGCTGATCACCATCGCGGCGCGCACATCGAACTCGGTGCCTTCCAATCCACGTACCCGGCCGTCGACGACTTCGGTTTTCTGGAAGCGAATGCCCGCCAATTGGTCGCCGTCGACGATGGTTTCGAGCGGCCGTGAGAGTTCTTCGAACTTAACGAAGTACTTACGGATGACACGATCCATGATCTTCACACGCGCTCGCTGCAGCTTCGTCAGCTGTTCGGGGGTCGGGTTGTCGGCGCTCGCGAGTGGCATGTCTTCTTTGCGGCGGCGGTAGTAGAGGGTGCATCCCTTCACCTCGAGCTCCTCGGCGCCGATGCCATGGGATTCGAGCGTTCGCGGAATGCCCTTGATTTCCATCTCGACGATATCGACCTCGACGCCGCGCGCCCGAAGCGCCCGCGCGTACAGCTCGAGATTGACGATCTTCACCACGTCGATCGACGCCAGCCCGCCGCCTACGACGATCGCGCCGTCCGGAACCTCGAAGGTGGGCCCGTCGTAGCCCTGGTCTTCGTAGTGATTGAACCAGTAGACAAACTCGTTTTGATACACAAGCCCACGGCCGTCGTAGGCGTCGGCTCCGTCGATGGGTAGCCCACGATCGCGCCAAGCACCGTTTGCGAGCACGATCGCGCTCAGGCCGGCCGTGCCGTACAGCTCAGCCCACGAAAGATCGGTTCCGATCTGCGTCTTCGGCACGAAGATCACCTCACCGCTGCCGAGGTTCTCGTTGATCTTCTTGTACTCCTTGACGCGCAACTTCTCGTGCCAGCGCGGCAAGCCGTCTTCGATCTTTCCGTACGGTCGCACACCCTGTTCGAACACCACGGGGATTGCCCCACGCGCGGCGCATGCTGCTGCGGCCTCTGACCCTGCGACGGCTCCTCCGATGATTGCCACGACCGGCTTCGGCTCCGTCGCGTCCCTCAAAGCTTGGAGCGCGTTCACGGGCCGTGATCTAGCCCGATTCGACGGGTCGAACAACCGTGCTCGAACGGGAGCTAAATGAATCGAGATGTTCCGCGCACGCCCGTGCTCTGCCCGTCATCACTGAACTGGTACTCGGGATCGAGCAAATCGTTGATACGGTCCATGACGAGATCAGTCGCCCCTTGAAACTCGTCGTGGTGCTTGTGCTCTGCTTCCGCGGAGAACGGCACGTAGGCTTCGCCGATATGGAAATCAGAGAGCTCGTCGTAGCGAATCGGATCGCCGATGCGATACACGATCGTGCCCGATTTTCCGATCGGCACCGAGCCCGTGTACACGAGGTCGCACCCGTTGCAGCCGATGGGGACAATCGTCTTTTTGTAGCGGAGCGCGATTTCCATCATGCCGACGTGGCCACGCGGGAGCCGGATCGATCGCGTCCCCTGGGGGAAGACGAGCAGGTCGAGCCCCAGCTCAAAAGAGCGTTCGTTGAGCCGGACGAACTCGGCCATCATCGCGGTGAATACGCGATTGATGCCCGCGGCGTACGAGCACTCGGCCGGGTCGAAGTCCACGCCGAGAATGCTGCGCTTGGTCCGCAAGACCTCTGCTGGAACCGAGGACACGTCGATCGAGCTCGGGTCCCCGCCCGGGATGGCCTCCTCGTTTACGAGGTCCCGCAGGATGGCGTACTCGGCTCCAGTTGGTCGCCTCCCGACGGTCAGTGTGAAGTCCTTGCTGATGATGTATCCGCGCGACGCGGTCGGCAGGTTGCTGGTGAGCTCCATGAGGGCGCCGGTGATCGGGGTTTCGTAATACTTCCCCTTCACCCAAACCGTCATGTAGCGGTGCTTCAGCCTCCACAGCTTGTACATGAAAGGGAAGTAGTTGAAGCGGTCCGTGTGGTTCATCGCGAAGATGACCGGCTCGTTGGGTATCTTCTCGAACCCCTCGAGCTGAATGTCGACGCCGGGCAAGAAGTTGTAATTTGGACCGAGGAGCCCGTAGCCGAAGAAGAGCTGGCCGATCGGCCGCTTCATCAGTCGGATGCGCTTGAGTCGTGGAAGGTCGAGCATCGGATTGGGCACCATGATCTGTTCAGGCTGACTTTTCCATCGGGGGTGCTACAAAAAGCAAAGCCCCGTGGGTATCAAGAAGGATTCATCCCAAAGTGGCGAGGCAGCCTGAGACGACTTACGTTCCGGCGAAGGGAAAAGAGGAGACCGAGTGGCGAGACGCAGTCCGAGAGGCAGGAGAAGGAAGTTCGAGCGGAATTTCGAGCAGGACGACAAGCGTGATGACCACATCAAGCTGAACGGCGTGGTGAGTCAGGTTTACGCCGGCGGCCAGTTCGAGGTGACGACCGAAGCCGGTGCCGCCGTGCGCGCGCAGCTTTGCGGGCGCATGCGCAAGTTCCGAATCCGCGTGATCCTGGGTGACCGTGTGACGGTGGCGCTGTCGCCGTATGATCTCACGCACGGCATGATCGTGTTTCGCGACAAGTAGCTCCCTGTGTACGAAGGAGCGTTCCGCATCCTCAGAGCCCTCGGCGATGGTCGGTCGCTCTCACAGGGCGACATCGTTCACGCGGCGGGTGAAGCATCGTCGGTCGTCCGCGAAGTCATCGAACGCTACCCCAAGTGGTTCGAAGATGAGGATCGCCGCTTCCGCTGTTCGGAGCGTGGACTGGCCGCGTTGGCGCGCGAGCTGGTCGCCCGCAGCACGCTCGAGACCGGCGCCGAGTCTTGGGTCCCCGCCTACGAAACGATAGCCGCGGAACGCAGTACGCCGAAGCGTGCGCTCGACCAAGTGTACGCGACGACCGACACCGTCGTGCGTCGCGCGCAACTCCTGCTCGAAGCTGGAGAGCACCAACGCGGCCTCGTGTTCTTGGGCGACGACGATTTGACCAGCGCCGCGGTGCAGTTCGCCGGTGCGGGTCGCAAGGTTACTGCGCTCGACACCGACGAAGAAGTGCTTGCAATCCTAGGCCGCACCGCTGAGCAGCACGGCTGGGAGCACGACACCGTGCACCACGACTTGCGGCAACCGATTCCCAAATCCATGAACCGTCGCTACGGTGCTGTATTCATGGATCCGCCGTACGCGTTGGAAGGTTTTAGACTTTTTGTCAGCAGGGCCGCGGACATGCTCAAGTCCGACGGGCGGCTCTACGTGTGCTTCGGGCAAAGCCGGCGGGCTAGCGAGCGCGGGCTTCAGAAGCAACGGATTCTCGGAGACGCCGGCTTCCTCGTTGAAGCGGTCTTCGAAGATTTCAATCACTACCAAGGCGCCGAAGCGATCGGGTCGCGAAGCGCGCTTTGGCGTTGTCGCGCCACTCCAGAGATGAAGTCGCTCGTGCGTGGCGAGGTCGAGGGTGAGCTCTATACGAGCCGCCCGCCCAACACCTAGAGGGGCTTCGCTCTAGGCTTGGGCCGCTACCATTTCGTCGCACCAGGCGATGAAATCGTCGGTCACTTCTTGGCGATTGGAC
>CBDURI010000292.1:0-3785 GCA_965369435.1 uncultured bacterium | reverse complement strand
ATGCTCAGCAAACGATATTCGATCGACCAAGCGCATGCGGACCGCGTTCAAGCCACCGCCCTGGGTTTGTTGGGTCAGGTCGTCGACGAGTGGGACCTGCGGTCGGACGATGCTGCGCACGCCCTCTCGTGGGCGTCTCAACTCCACGAGATCGGTCTCGCGGTGAACTACACCGGCCACCACAAACACGGCGCCTACCTCGTGGCGTCATCGGATCTGGCGGGGTTTTCCCGCGATGAGCAGGCCCTGGTGGCAGCGCTCGTTCGAGGGCACCGCCGCAAGCTCGACGACTCCTACTTCGAGCTACTCCCGCCCGAGCTTCGCACGACGGCGAAGCGCCTGTGTGCACTGCTTCGCCTCGCCATCCTCCTCAACCGAAGTCGGAACCCAGACATCGTCCCCCTCCCGCTCCTCACCGCCAGCGGTGACGAGCTCGCACTCACCTTTGACGACGAGTGGCTGGCCGCCCATCCCTTGGTCCAAGCCGATTTGGACCGAGAGCAACGTCTCACAAAGGGGATGCTCGCCAGCTACGTAACCCGCTGAAATCGCAGGATTTATAGCGAGAGGGCGCGGGGCAAGAGCCAGATCACACTTTTGGGTGAATTTAGTCGACGCTGGCGGGCGTGGCTGGAACAATGAGTGAATGCTCTTACGCATCGCTGGGGTGGTGGCGCTGACAGCTTGCGTCGCCTGCAAGGGTCAGATCGGCCAGGCGGGCGATCGCGGTGGCCCGCCCGCCGTCGACCCGGTTCTCGCCATCGAGAGTGGCGCTCGCCGTCTGTCACAAGCCGAGCTCGACAATACGCTTCGCGATCTCGTCGGGGAAGACTCGGCGCCGGCCGCGCGCCTCTTGAACGAGGACGAGTTCCGGCCGTTCGACAACGACTACACGATTCAGCAGGCGTCGGAGGCGCTCATCACCTCGCTCGAGGCACTGGCCGAGCAGGTGGCCGAAGCAACGCTCGCCGATACCGCACGGCGCGCCAGTCTCGTCCCCTGCACGCCAGCAAGCGCCGGCGACGAAGGGTGCTTTCGTAGCTTTCTCGAGGGATTCCTTCCGCGCGCGCTTCGACGCGCCGCGACGCAAGACGACATCGACGCCTACATGCCGTTGCTCGCGTTTGCATCCGAGGACAACGCAGTGGTCGACAACGACTTCTACACGGCGGTTCAGCTCGCCGTGTCGGCCACGCTGCAGGACCCCGAGTTTCTCTATCGTGTCGAAAAGGGCACGCCGGGGAGTACGCCTGGGCTTCTCGAGCTCGACGGCTACGAGATCGCCAGCCGCATGTCGTATCTGTTGTGGGCCAGCATGCCGGATGATGCGCTCTTCGCAGCAGCCGCCGCCGGCACCTTGGAAAGTCCGCAAGGCCGCAGTGCCGAAGCGGTGCGGATGTTCGAAGACCCGAGGGCTCGCGAGCAGCTTCATCGTTTCCACGCCATGTGGCTCGGCTATCGCTCGATCCCTCACACGCCCGAGCTCGTCGCGGCCTTCAACCGCGAGACCTCGGCGCTCATCGACCGCGTGATCCTCGATGAGCCGGGTAGCTACCTTCGGATGTTCACGATGGACGAAACCTTCGTCGACGACTCGCTGGCCGACCACTATGGCTTGCCACGACCTGCCGACGGGGAAGGCTGGGTTTCCTACGAGGGCACCGGTCGCGCGGGCATTCTTGGGCACGGCACCCTGCTCGC
Organism: uncultured bacterium; assembly: GCA_965369435.1. Classification (GTDB taxonomy): domain Bacteria; phylum Myxococcota_A; class Polyangia; order Polyangiales; family Houyiibacteriaceae; genus SG8-38. Next base: position 2,084 of record CBDURI010000292.1, on the reverse strand, counting down.
TGCCTTCAGCAAGTTCGAAGACACCAGCCCCACGCAGCGTGGCATCTTGGTTCGCACGCGTCTCATGTGTCAGGAGGTCCCGCGTCCACCGCCCACCGTGGACGCTGACCAACCGCCACAAGGCGCCATGGACGCCGTCTGCAAGTACGATCGCTACGCCGAGCATCGCGACCAGTCGAGCAGCTGCGCCGGGTGCCACACCCTCACCGACCCGATCGGCTTCGGCCTCGAGAACTACGACGTCGCCGGCCGCTACCGCGAGCACGACGAAGGACTACCCGAGTGCGTCATCGAGGGCTCTGGCGAGATCGTCGAAGTCGGCTCGTTCTCCGGCCCCGGTGAGCTTTCCCAACTGCTGGTCGACAACGACTACATCGACGCCTGCGCGGTGCAGCAGTTCCTGACGTTCGCGTTGGGGCGGCCCACCAGCTCGTACGAAGCGGAGCTGCTGGAGGAGATGATCCAATCGTTTAGAGACGGCCAACACGACTTCAAGGCATTCATGACCGACTTCATCGCGTCCGACCGGTTCGCCCGTCGCGCCCAGGAAAGGCTCTAATCATGGCGATGAAGATCAAGCGTCGAGCGATTCTCAAGGGCATAGCCGGCGCGACCGTGTCCTTGCCGTTGCTTGAATGCATGCTCCCAGCCCGCCGGAGCAGCGCGCAAAGCTCTCCGTCACGATACGCCATCCTGTTCGCCGGTCAGGCACTAGGCTGCGACAACTACGCCAAGAACCAAAGCCGCATCGACGGTCAGAGCGTCACCGAGGGCGGCCACTTCATCGCCGATACCAGCTACGGCCGCGGCTTCGCGCTTACGACGCCGCTTCTTCCGCTTCAGGGCATGGAGAACGACTTCACCATGGTCTCGAACCTGGCGATTCCGTTCAATGCCAACTCCTCGGACGGCAGCGCCGTGCCGACCGCCGGTGCCTATCGTGATTTCCACGGTGGCGGTTGCAGCCCATTGCTGTCCGGCACGCGTTCGACCTCTCCTGAATACAGCTGCAACGGCATCACCTCCGACCAGGTGATCGCGCAGCTCAACGCCGGGCAGACGACGCACGAATCACTCGTAGTGCGCTCGCAGCCCGGCTTCTACGTGAGCGGGTACGGTTTCTCCGGCCGCCAGTACATCTCGTACGGTCCCGGGGGAGGGCGAAGCGCCCGCATCGAGGCGCAGGCCAGCCCGCAGGTGGCTTTCCGTTCGCTCTTCCAGGGCTTCGTCCCCGACGACGACGATGACGCAGCCCGGTTCGATTTCGAGCTTCGCGCGCGCCGCAGCGTCCTCGACCTCGTGCTCGAAAAGCGCGCGCAGCTCGTCAACAACGTGGGCCGCGCCGACCAAGAGCGCCTCGAACGGCACTTCGACGAGATCCGTGATCTCGAAAACCGCATCAACGCGCTGCCCCCTGTCGTGGGAGGACAGTGCTACGTACCGACAGACCCGGGCGCTGACCCGCCCATCGGTGGTGACCACGAAGGCGGCGGCAGTGGCTCGGTCACGTCGGGGACGGGCTACAGCGACGAGCACACGCGGTCGCGCATCTTCGCCGACCTGATCCACATGGCGTTCGTGTGCGACCTCACGCGCGCAGCTTCGCTTCAGATCACCGCGTTCCAGTCACACATGAACGCGCGCCCCATCGCCGACGGCCTCGGGACACTCGCGGGCACCGTCCGCCCCGCACGATGGGCGTCAGTCGGCGGCGACCTACATGAAGTCGGCCACAACGGAGACCCCAACAACCGCGGGCAGATCCCCTCGGCCGGCTTGCTCCAGTGGCACATCTCTCACTACGCGTACTTGATCGACAAGCTGCGCAACACGCCGGAGGCTGGCGGCAACGTGCTCGACAACAGCGTGATCATGTTCACGGCAGAGGCGGGGCACGGCCTGCAACTCAACGACGCCACTTCGCAGAATCAAACGCACTCGGTCGAGAACATGGTCATGCTCATGGCCGGACGCGCCGGCGGTCTGAACCCGGGCGAGCACGTCAACGGCAACAGGGCCCACCCGGCAACGGTTCTCATCACGGCCATGCAAGCCGCCGGCTACCAGGGCGACACCCTGGGCGA
>CBDURI010000291.1:0-3802 GCA_965369435.1 uncultured bacterium | reverse complement strand
GCCTAGGCCGCCAACAAGTCGCGTAAGGCCTCGTAGACCTCCGGGTGATTGGCGATGTGGATGTGATTCATCCCTGGGAACACCGTTCCGCCGGAAAAATGGATGCGGCGGGCGTGCTCGGGCGCCTCGCCGGATGCGCTGGGCAGACGAACCATCAAATCGCCGAGCAGCTGGCCGAGTGGATGCTCGGGGTCGCGCGCGATCGTTGCGGCCAGAAAGTAGTAACCGACCCCGTCGACGAGGGGCACGTTGCGCCGGGCGTCGGCGAACACTTCGTCTGGATCTTTACCTTCCCATTCTTCGTCGATGGTGTAGCCGTAGCGGAGATCTTTGACGCCGGCGCTCCGACTATCGAGCAGCTCGGCTGGGACGTGCGCACCCGCCGCGTCCACCTTGCGTAAGACGTTGGTAAGCACGTTGACCGCTTTTTCGAGCGGTGCTCCGAGATGCGGAGAGCCGATACACGCGACATGGCGAAGATGCGCAACCCAGGGCTCGTCGTGCTCACGGGCATAGTGCGCGGCGCTACGCACGACCAAGCCACCCATGCTGTGCCCGACGAGCGTGATCTCTTCGACCGGGACGGGGTACGCGCTCAGCACTTCGGTGAGCAGCGTCGCCAGTGCACGCCCGTTCTCGGAAATGTGCCGGCCGGTGTTGTATCGAAGATAGATCGGCGTGTAGCCGAGGTCGTCGGCAAGACGCGTCCCGAACGTGACGTCGGGATCGCCATAGTGCTCCTCCGACGACAGGCTCCAGAGCCACTCGGTGGCGGCTAGGCTGTGCACGAACACGCAAACCTTGCTCGTCGGTTCGGGAAAGGCTGCGGCGAAGGCTTCCGGGGTGGCGGGCAGGTGCCGCCCGTGGTGGCGAAGGGTCATTCCGAGGTCGAGCCGGCTGTTTTTTCGGCTCAGATGATCGCCCCAAAACCCGTTGAGGGATGCCTGCAGGTAGTCGACGTACCAGCTCGCGGTCCCTGCCGCGCTCGAGCGGAGTGGCGTGGCAAGGTCGAGCTCGTCTGTGTCGGACGCCTGATCGAGGCCGGCTTCGGCAACATCCGCAACGGCATTGACCGTAAAGCGCGTGATCCCGTTGATCACCCGGATCGACTCGAAGACGCCTCCGGAAATCGCGGTCTCGACGCCCGTGATGGCCTTGGCAGTGCTCGTGACCGGCTCGACAGGCGCAAACCGGCGCACGGACCGCTCGACGACCGCGTTGTGTGTCCGTTGGACGAGATTGGTCGTCTCCTCGACCACGTCGAATACCAAGTCGATGAATCCCCGTACGCGTCTCATATGGGGCGGAGTATGAACTGCTTGAGGGGCGGGACGCAAAGTGCTCCACTACGGCCATGAATCTGAACCGTTCGCTTCATGTGTTGGCAATGGCTGCTGCGCTCCTGCTGGTTACGGCCTGTCAGAGCAAGGGCCCAACCCCAAAAGACGGGGCTGCATCGACCGGCTCGGCACCATCCGGCGTGATCGAAGCCGAAGGCTCACAAGACCCGCACGCCGGAATGGCTCTGCCGCAGAGTCCGCACGGTGCTGCCACGGCGTCTGGCCAGCCTGACGCATCGGGGATGATCGACGTCGGGGCAGTCTCTTTCAAGCTGCCCCCCAAGTGGGAGGCCCAGCAGCCCAACTCGTCGATGCGTCGCGCCCAGGTGAGCGCCTCGGGGTCCGCGGGACCGGCCGAGCTCATCGTCTATTTTTTCGGGCCGCAAGGTGCAGGCACCGCACAGGCGAACATCGACCGCTGGATCGGACAGTTCGCCAACCCCGACGGTTCACCGATCTCGGACGCGAAGCAGACCACGAGCAAGATCTCGACTTTCGAGGTGACCCAAGTCGAGGTCACCGGCCAGTACGCTGGCGGAATGGCTGCAACAGGGCAGGCGCAGCCGGTCAAGGGCGGTCAACGTTTGCTTGCCGCCATCGTCAACACCGACGGCGGCCCTTACTACTTCAAGTTTCTCGGGCCCGATGCGACCGTAACGGAACATCGCGCGGCATTCGACGACCTGATCGCATCGGTCGTTTCCTCGCCGTAGCCAGCAGAACGCTCGCTCGGCGGATTGAACTCGCCCGTCCCGTCGGATGAATTTATACTTCAAGGTATGAGCAGAGATCGGCAAAAGCACGGCGCGATACGGCCCACCGACCTGCGGCGCCGCTCTTGGCTCGTGCAAGCGCTTGCTTTCTCGCACTCGACCTCCGTGTCGCCAGCGTGGCGACGGATGATGACCATCCCCACGTACTTCCTCCTGTGGGTGCTGCTGACTGCGCTCGCACCCCTGTGGATCCCGGTGACATTCGCGGTCGGCATCTTTCGTCGCTGCTCCTTTGTCATCCTGCGCTTGATGATGTTCTTCTGGGCTTATCTGGCGACGGAGCTCGTCGGCCTGGTCGCGGCTGCGGGGATCTACTTGGTCACTCCGGGCAACACGGAGCGTCGGGAAGATTTGTTCTTCCGCCTCGAATGCTGGTGGGGCAACGCCATGTTTGAATGGCTTTGCTTGTTTCTTTCCCTCTCGACATCGATCGAAGGCGACGACCAGATCCTTCCGGGCCCGGTCCTGGTGTTCATCCGCCACGCGAGCATCGTCGACACCCTCCTCCCCGTCGCTCTCATCTCCCGCGCCAAGGGCTTGCAGCTTCGGTACGTGTTCAAGCGTGAGCTATTGATCGACCCGTGCCTCGACGTGGCCGGCCATGCTTCGCACTACTACTTCATCGACCGCGGCGGCAGCGTTCATGAAGAGTTGGCGAACATCCGGAAGCTCGCCGAGAACCTCGGCGAGCAGGGCGTGCTGCTCTACCCGGAGGGCACCCGTTTCACCGAGCGCAAGAAGCGAATTGCTATCGAGAGACTTGCCAAGACCCATCCGGAGCTGGTGACCCTGGCCGAGTCGTTCCAGCATTGCCTGCCTCCCAAACCCGGTGCCGCCCTCACCCTCCTCGAGACGGCCCCAGACGCCGACGTGCTCATCGTCGCGCACCGCGGTCTCGAAGGTATGGCCGAGGTGACGGACTTGTTGAGCGGCGCAGTCGTCGGTCAGAAGGTCGAGCTCCGCATCTGGCGCATCAACGCCGCCGACATCCCACGAGGGGAAGCGCGGCGGCGTTGGCTGTTCGATTGCTGGAAGCGCGTCGACGATTTCGTCAGCGCGGTCTAGCTCGTACTAAGCGGCCGGCCGCCGTCGACGACGCCGACGCTGCGTACCGGGCCGCCGTGAATCCGGTGGTCTCGCAGAGCTGCGAGGTTGTTGCCGGCTAGCCTGATTCAGCTCGGCAGGGTCCCGTGGCGGAAGTTCCACCGGCACCAGCGTGGGAGAGAACTTGATGAGCCGCTCCACCGCTCGTAACCGGCCGCGTTCCGACGGGTCCACCAGCGACCAGGCGGCTCCCGTGGCGCCCGCGCGAGCCGTTCGGCCGATGCGGTGCACGTAGCTTTCCGGTTCGTGAGGTAGCTCGTAGTTGAATACATGGGAGACCGCGTCGATGTCGATACCTCGCGCAGCAATGTCCGTCGCGACCAGCACCCAGGCGTCCCCATTCTTGAAATTCTGAAGCGCGCGCTGTCGGGCGTTTTGAGATTTGTTGCCGTGAATGGCCTCGGCGCCTATGCCGGCGTTCTCGAGCTTGCGAGCCACCTTGTTGGCGCCGTGCTTGGTGCGTGTAAAAACGATGGCTCTCGAGACATCGTCGTCACGCAACAGATGCTCGAGCATCCGCTGCTTTTCCGCATTGTCGACCATGACGATTCGCTGGTCGATCTTGTTCACGGTCATTTCCTTCGG
>CBDURI010000290.1:0-3822 GCA_965369435.1 uncultured bacterium | reverse complement strand
GCCGACCAGGATTTCCCCTTCCGTCCGGGGGTGGACGTGACCGACGTGCGCCAGGTCAAGGGGCTCGAATTCGACTACGTGGTCATCGTCGAGTGCAACCGATCGACGTTTCCGACCGACGATGAGTCCCGGCATCTGCTCCATATCGCCGCCACCCGCGCGGCCCACCAGCTGTGGGTATTTTCGACCGGGACGCCTTCACTCCTATTGCCCGAGAGGCTGGTTCGCGGCTCGGACTAGCCGGTTTTCTCCGCCAGACCGCGTGGAGTTGCAGTCTTCCGTAGGGTGTGTATGCTCACGATCTAGCGGCGGTTGCGGCCTACTCCGGGGTGAAGGGTAGAACGAGCAACAGCGCCGCAAAGGGAAGGCGCAGCGTGCGTAGTCCCGTTTAGGTTCCGTTAGCCTCCAACCCAAGACCATTCAGGCTGATCACAGCCCTCATTCAATGGCCGACACTGCTCTCCAAGAAACGGTAGAAGAAGAAGCCGCGCCTGAAGCGCCGGCGGAAACAGCGCCCACGTGGCGTGAGCCGACGACCCCCGTCGCGAAGAAGCTCGCTTCCATGAGCGATCGGGCGATTCAACGCGTCACCGGTGGCAATGCATTCTTGCGCGGTCGCCTCTATGCGCGGCGCAAAGCGGTCGAGAATCTCGCGGAGGAAGAGAATACGGCGAGTGGGGAGATCTCGGTGCGCACGGCGGACGAGCCGTACCGCACGACGATCTCTTACAAAGAGGACGGCGACACCTGGGAATCGAGCTGCACGTGTCCGGGTTGGCGCGGCCCGACGGGGCACTGCAAGCATGTGGCGGCGGTCATGGTCGCGCTGCGCGACGAGGTGCGACCGCCGCGAACGAAGGGTCCGCAGCAGCAGCAGAGCAAAAAGAAAAAGAAGTCCGAACCGGTGCACGTTCCTGGGACGGTCTCCGCCGGTGGCAAGAGACGGCGTTCGCGACGTCGTCGGCGTGGCGCCGGCGGCGCGGAAGGGGGCCCACTCGACGTCTTGTCGCCACGTGAGCTTCAGGCGCGGCGGGGCGAGGCGCGAGGGCCGATGGACGCTTGGCTACCGGCCGAAGCCCTCCCGAAACCCCTCGAATTCGAATACCGCATGACGGTTCGTCCGGCTTCGATCACCGTCACTCCGGTGTTGGCAGGTTCGCGGAGCGCGGTGCCGATCAGCGAGGCCCTGGGCGCGTTCAACATGGTGTCGATCGACGAGCGTCCGCTGTTTCGAGCCCTCGCCCGGAACATGAATCGGGGGCAAGCCACGACCGCCGAGCTTCGTGGCGAAGACGCCGCCGAAGTGCTGGAGATGCTCAGCGACCGGCGTGTGTTGCTCGAGCCGGCATCGATGGAGCTGCGTTTCGCCAACGAGGCGCTGAAGCCGCGCATCGAGCTCGATCCGGCGAACGGGGACAGCCTCCGCGTGCGCATCGTGTTTTACCTCGAGAGCAACAAGCGCCGTTTCGCTCTTTCGAGCGGGGCGTGGTTCGAGGGGACCCCCGGTTGGCAGATCGACACCACCGAAGGCGTGGCCCGGCCGGTGAGCGAGTTGGTGACGCCGGCTTGGCTTCAGCGGCTCTACCGCTCGCCAGCAATGGTGCAGTCGCACGATGATCTTCCGGAGTTGCTCGGCGAGTCGATCCCTCGTGTCGCCGCGTTGCTCGGGGCCGATCTGCCGGACTTGAGCTCGGTGGCCGACCTGGTCGACCAGAGCCCGCGTTTCGAGCTCAAGGCGAACGGTGACCTCATCGACGCGCGCGTTCGGCTCTACGTGCGCTACGAAGATCAGGAGTTCGCCGTCCCGCCGGACGATTTCCCATCGCCATTGGCGTTTCTGCCTCCAAAGAGTGGCCAGGGGCGGCCGCGCGTCGTACGGCGTGATGTCGGCGCCGAGATGGCGGGCGTTCAGGCCCTGCTCAGCCAGAATTTCGAGGTCTCGGAGTCGGGCGAGGAGCTCGTGGCCTCTGGCGATGATGCGATCGCGTTCTGGACGAACGGGATAGGCGAGCTCCCGGAGGACTGGGACCGATTCATTCCAGATGATCTGGTGGACGTCACCATCCGGGAGGAATCGGTGACGCCGCAGATGCGCGTGTCGAGTGGGGTCGATTGGCTCAACCTCGACATGAAGTTCGAATCGGGTGGCGCGGCGGTGCGTGAAGAGGAGCTTCGGGCTTGCCTCGAGCACGGGCGACGCTTGGTTCGGCTCGAAGACGGTTCCTACGCGCCGATCGATCCCGAGAAGGTGGGCGATGTTCTCACGCGGATGGCGGAGATTTACGCGACCGCGGGCATGAAGGACAAGCTGCCGCTTTCGCAGGCGGGGCGCGTGCAGGACCTCTTGAAGATGGTCGAGAACGCCAAGGTGTCGGCAACGGCCAAGTCGCTCTTCGCGAAGATCGAAGACATCGACGAAGTCCCCAGCATCCCCAAGCCGCGGACGCTCAAGGCCGATCTTCGTCCGTACCAGAAGGACGGCTTTTCGTGGCTCGTCTTTCTCCATGAGCTCAACAGTGGCGGCATTCTTGCCGACGACATGGGCCTCGGTAAGACGGTCCAGGCCATCGCGTTGTTGCTCTGGGCCAAGAGCAAGCACAAGCGCAAACTCAATCTCGTTGTCGCGCCGACCTCGGTCGTGCCCAACTGGGAGCGCGAGATCGCCAAGTTCGCGCCGGGGCTCAAGACCGTGGTGTGGCAGGGTCCGAATCGAAGCCAGCGGGCGCCTGAGCTCGAAAAGGCCGATGTGATGATCACCAGCTACGCGTTGCTTCGCCGCGACGAGGAGCTGCTGCAGGCGCTCGACCTTCGCTACGTGATTTTGGACGAAGCGCAGCACATCAAGAATCCGATGAGCCAGACGGCACGTTCGGCGAAGAAGCTGAGCAGCGAGCGAAGGCTCGCGCTGACGGGTACGCCGATTGAGAATCGCCTCAGCGAGCTGTGGAGCATCTTCGACTTCGTGTCGCCCGGGCTCCTCGGGACGCTGAAGACCTTCGAGGATCGCATCGCGCGGCCGATCGACCGTGGCGACATGGAGACCGCCCAGCGACTGCGGGCGACGATCAAGCCCTTCATCATGCGGCGCCTCAAGCGCGACGTCGCCAGAGACCTGCCGGACAAGATCGAGCAGGAGATGATCGTGCCGCTCGCAGAGGCGCAGGCCAAGCTCTACAAGCAGGTTCTGGGCCAGGTGCGGAAGAGCGTTCTCAGCGAGGTCGAGAAGAAGGGCGTCAGCAAGGCGCAGATTCAAATTCTCGTCGCGCTCACGCGCTTACGGCAGGTCGCATGCGATCCACGCCTGATGAAGCTGCCCGACACCGATTTCGGCGACGACGACAGCGGCAAGCTCGGGGCGCTTCGCGAGATCATCGATGAAGCCATCGACGGCGGTCATCGCGTGCTGGTGTTCAGTCAGTTCGTCGGCATGCTCAACCACATCCGCGCGGCCCTCGACGCCGACGGCGTCGAATACGAGTACCTCGACGGCTCCACCAAGGACCGCATCGAGCGGGTCGACCGCTTCAACGCGGAGACGGGCGCCCCGGTCTTCCTGATTTCACTCAAGGCGGGCGGCACCGGCCTCAACCTCACCGGGGCCGACACGGTCATCCACTTCGACCCCTGGTGGAACCCCGCGGTCGAAGACCAAGCCACCGACCGAGCCCACCGAATCGGACAGACCAAGAACGTCAACGTCTACAAACTCATCGCCGCAGGCACCGTCGAGGAAAAGATCCTCGAGCTCTCCGCCAAGAAGCGCGAGCTAGTCAGCAACGTCCTCTCCACAGAGGGCAGCCCCCTCAAGGGCCTAACCAAAGC